>NZ_KB891221.1 GCF_000373365.1 Parafrankia discariae | reverse complement strand
CGACCGGCGCGACGACGGCGGAGGGTACGAAGTACTCCGAGGCGCGGAACCGGGCCGCCATCTCGGCGCCCGGGGTGCTCTCCAGCTCCCGGAAGACCGCCGCGAACTCGCGGAAGTCCTCCTTGCCGAAGAAGCTCAACGCGCCACCCGACGGGCCGAAGTAGGCCACGTGCCCACCCGGGGCGAGGACCAGGATGTAGTCGCACAGGTCCAGGAACAGCACGCTGTGCGTGACGACGATGACCGTGCGGCCGCTCTCGTCCGCCGAACCGACCCCGCCGCCCTTGGCCAGGCCCTTCAGCGTCTCCATCACCGACTGGTCGTTCGCCGGGTCCAGCCCCGACGTCGGCTCGTCCAGGAACAGCAGCGACGGCCGGGTCAGCAGCTCCAGCGCCACCGACGTCCGCTTCTTCTGCCCACCCGACAGCCGGCTCACCGGGGTGTCGGAATNCGCGGTCAGACCGAGCTCGCCGATCACCTCCGCCACCCGGGCCCGCCGTTCCTGCGCGGTGGTGTCCGCGGGGAACCGCAGCTCGGCGCCGTACTCGAGCGCCTCCCGCACGGTGAGCTGGGCGTGCAGCGGATCGGCCTGCGGCACGTAGCCGATCCGCCGGCGCAGCTCGTCGTACTCCGGAGACCTGACCGGCCGCGGGGAAAGGACCACCTCCGGACCGTCGGCGGCACCGAGCCGGAGCCGCACCTCACCCAGGCGCAGCGTGGTGCCTCTGATCCGGCGCCCGTCCTGCCACAGACCGTTCGCGCTGATGTCCCGCACGTGCCAGCCGTCAGCGACCGGTTCGAGCACGAGGTGGTGCCGGGAGACCCTGCCGTCACCGATCACGATGTCAGCGCCGCGGGCCCGGCCGACCAGGTATGACGCGTTGCCTGCCAGCGTGGTCCGGCCCGCTGGGCTGACCACGCTCAGCGTGCTCAGGTCCACTGGCGGACCGGCCAGGGGGGCGCGTCGCCGTGCTGAGCGTTGATCGTCCACTGGAGGTTTCCGGTTGCGTGGGTCACCGTGGAAGGCCGTCGGCATCGCAGCGTCTTGTGAGAGCTGACCGCCCGGTCGTTGTCACTCAGACCTCCGGTCCTGGGCTGCACCTGGGAATCGGACCACTGTGCACCGCCGGCCCGGCCTCTTCATCCACCAGGGGAAGTCATTGTGACTACCGCGCCGGCAGTAGCCGACCACTTCGTCGGTCCGCCGAGGGCCGCGGGTTGTCACGTAAGTGCCCGTCCGATCCGCGACCACCCGTTCACCGCATCGGCGATCGCCACTCCGCGGGAGCGGCGAAAAGATTTCCTTCCCCGATCCGGTGGGTGTTCCCCGGCGTGTCGTTCTGCCGGAATTGACACGCCACGTCGCCGATCCGTGGCGGATGTCGTCCGCGACTGATCGGCGACGCCTCGTCTACTACGGACGCAGTAGACGAGGAACTACTATCGCCGCAGGTCGACAATCGGCAACCGCTGGGTACCGTGGTTGCGGTGGCACCAAAGATCGCGCAGTTCTGGAATGTGTGCCGGTGTACGGCTCGGCGCTACCCCTGGCTGGTCGACGGCCTGCTCGCTGTCGTGGTCTTGGCCCTGGGGATGTGGCTGGCCGTGCAGAGCGCTCCCAGCCACCTCAGGCCGACCGGGCCCAGCCTGGTCATGAGCATGATCGGCTGTGCCGCCCTGGTGGCGCGCCGATCATGGCCGGGTGCGGTTCTCGGCGTCGTCCTCGGTTGCACCGTGCTCGTGTTCGTCCTCAACCTGACGCCCGACGACAGCCCACCGCTCACCTTCGCCACCGGGGTCGCCCTGTACAGCCTGGCGGTCTACCGGTCCCGCGAGGCGGCGTGGATCTCGGCCCTCGCCTCCATGATCGTTCTGATCCCGCCGGCGCTGTGGCAGAAGCAGGGGGTTGTGGCGGTGGTCCTGGGCCTGTCCACCTGGGTTGTCTCCGCGACCGCCACCGGGGACGCGGTCCGCAGCCGGCGTGCCTACATCGCCGCGGTCGAGGACCGGGCCCGGCGGGCGGAGCAGAGCCGGGAGGAGGAGGCCCGGCGGCAGGTCGCCGAGGAACGGTTACGCATCGCCCGGGAGCTGCATGACGTGGTCGCCCACCACATCACTCTCGTCAAGGTGCAGGCAGCCGTCGCCTCCCACATGCTCTACGAGCAGCCGGCCGGCGCCGACGAGGCGCTCGGCCACATCCGCCGCGCCAGCGCCACCGTCCTGGACGAGCTGAAACTGTTGGTCTACGCGCTGCGGGACACCTCCGAGCCGGTGTCGACCCAGCCGCCCGCGGGCCTGTCCCAACTCCCCACGCTGCTGTCCGGCTTCACGGCAGGCGGGATGTCCGTCGCACTCGACGTGACCGGTCAGTCCCGCGAGCTGCCGGCGCTCACCGACCTGGCCGCCTACCGGATCGTGCAGGAGTCACTGACGAACGCTCACAAGCACTCCCGGGGCGCCCGGACCTCGGTCGCGGTCGGCTACGGTTTCGGCGAGTTGCGCCTTCGCATCCACAACACCGCGGGCATGGCTCTCCCCGCATCCGGCGGTACCGGCCAGCCGCCCGGCACCGGTCCTGCCCGCAGGTTCCCCGGCACCGGCCCCACCCGGAAACAGCCCGCCCCCGGCCCTACGCAGAACCCGGCGGCGCAGCGCGGTCGCGGCGGGCACGGCCTGCTCGGCATGCGCGAGCGGGCCGCCGCGGTCGGCGGCCACATGCAGGCCGGTTCCGACGGCGAGGGTGGCTTCGTGGTCACCGCGACGCTGCCGGTCCCGGAGGCGCCCCCACCGGCCCTGGCCGCCTCCACCCTCGATGGCAGACGGCGGAGTACCTCGTTGTATACGGCTACCGTCACCCCCCCGCACCGCACCGCACTTGTGAAGGTGACACCCCAGTGATCCGTGTCCTGTTGGCCGACGACCAGGCGCTCATCCGCGCCGGTTTCCGCGTCCTCGTCGAGGCCGCCGCCGACATCACCGTGGTCGCCGAAGCGGCCGACGGCGCCGAAGCGGTCCGCCTGGCACGTGAGACCCGTCCCGACGTCATCCTGATGGACATCAGGATGCCGGGCGTCGACGGCCTGTCCGCCACCCGCGAACTGACCGGCGACCCGACGCTCAACGAGGTGAAGGTGCTTGTCCTGACCACCTTCGAGCTCGACGAGCACGTCTTCGAGGCCCTGCGGGTCGGGGCCAGCGGCTTCCTCGGCAAAGGCGTGGAACCCGACGAGCTGGTCGCCGCGATCCGGGTCGTCGCCCGCGGCGACGCGCTCCTGTCCCCGCAGGCGACCCGTCACCTCATCGAGCAGTACCTGCGGCAGCCGGCCACACCGGCACCCGCGGTCACCGCGGGGCTGGACCTGCTCACCAAGCGGGAGAACGAGATCGTCAGGCTCATCGCCTACGGGCTGACGAACGACGAGATCGCCGAACAGCTGTACCTGTCGCCGCTGACCGTCAAGACGCACGCGAACCGCGCGATGACCAAGGTGGCGGCCCGCGACCGCGCCCAGCTCGTCGTGATCGCCTACCAGACCGGGCTCGTCGAGGCCCCCAGCAGGAAGTGACCCATGCCGGTTCGTGGCCGGTGAGCTCGGGTGGCCGGGTGTCCGTCTGTTCCCGTGAACGGATGGCGGGCATCCTTGACCATCGGGGTGTTAGCGCTAACATTCGACCTCGATGAGTGGCCCTCGATGAGTGGAACAGCCCGGGGGAGTGGCGTCCCGTCCACTCCCCACCGACGTTTCGATCCGTTGCGGGGGCGGTGGGTTCTGGTGTCGGCTGGTCGGGACCAGCGGCCGTGGTCGGGTGAGAGCCAGGTGGTCAGCCCGGTAGCGGTGGCGCGGCACGACCCGGAGTGCGGGCTGTGTCCCGGCAACCTCAGGGCGGCCGCCGGCCTCGACCGGATCCGAAATCCCGACTATGCCGGGCCGTACGTGTTCGCCAACGACTTCCCGGCGCTGCGACCCCCCTTGTCTGACGAGCGCCTGGAGATGCGGGCCGAGTCAGGAATCCCGCCCGGCCGGGCGGGAGGCGCCGAGGAGCTGCTGCGCGCGGAGCCCGAGGCCGGTGTCTGTCGGGTGCTGTGCTTCGGGCCGCGTCACGACCGGCACCTCGCGTCGATGGGCGACGGGGAGTTGGCGGCCGTTGTCGACCTCTGGATCGGCCAGGCCGCCGAGCTGGGCCGGGTGTGGCGGTGGGTGCAGATCTTCGAGAACCGGGGGGCCGCGATGGGTGCCTCCAGCCCGCATCCGCACGGCCAGGTGTGGGCGAGCGCCTCACTGCCGGACGAGCCGGCCGTGGAGGACGTCCTCCAGCGTGACTACCTGAGCCGGCACGGTCGCCGGTTGCTGGTCGACTACGCCGGAATCGAGCGCGCCGCCGGGGAACGGGTGGTGGCGGCCGACGGCGAGTGGCTCGCGGTCGTGCCCTACTGGGCGGTGTGGCCGTTCGAGACGATGCTGGTGCCCGTGCGCCCGGTCGCCAGCCTCCCCGAGCTGGACGGACCCCTTCGGGAGAGCCTGGTCGGGATGCTGCGGACCCTGCTGACGGCCTATGACGCCCTGTTCGGCGTGCCGTTCCCCTACTCGATGGGCTGGCACGGCGCCCCGGGGCCGGACGGTGCCGGACCGGACGGTGCCACTGCGGTCGCGCCGGCAGGGGCCGGGCACTGGCAGCTGCACGCCCACTTCTACCCGCCGTTGCTGCGTTCGCCGACCGTCCGCAAGTTCCTCGTCGGCTACGAGATGCTGGCCGGCGCGCAGCGTGACATCACCCCGGAGCAGGCTGCGGCGATGCTGCGGGCCCACGTGCCGGTCGTCGGACCGGGCCGGGTCCGATGAGCCGGCCCGGTGAGGATGGCGCGACGGCCGGGGGCATCGGAACGGGCGCGGCGGAGCGGGCCGTCGCGGCGTTCGTCCGGTGCCACGGGGCCCGGCCGGCCTACCTGGTCCGCTCGCCTGGCCGGGTGAATCTGATCGGCGAGCACACCGACTACAACGGCGGGCTCTGCCTGCCGGTGGCGATCGACCTCGAGCTGTGCCTCGCGTTCTCCCCGTCCCCGCTCGCGACTTCGGGCCACGGATTCGTCGAGGTGCTTTCCGAGCATCGCGCGGCACCGGCCCGGATCGGCCTGCCGCCTCCTCCGCCGCCTGAGCCCGGGTCGCCCGGCCGGGCCGGGGCCGCGCAGTCCGGATGGGCCGGGTACGTCGAGGGCGTCGTCGTGATGGCGGCGTCGGTCGCCGGCGCCGCCGCGTCGCGAGGCTGGTACGGGACGCTGGCCAGTGACCTGCCGCTCGGCGCCGGGCTGTCGTCGTCGGCCGCGTTGGAGCTTGCCGTGGCACGGGCCTGCGCGGTGGTGTGGGACACCGGCTGGGATCCGATCGGGGCGGCCCGGCTCGCCCAGCGGGCCGAGAACGGCTGGGTGGGCGCCGCCACCGGTCTGCTCGACCAGATCGCCTGCGCCGCGGCGACGGCCGGCCACGCTCTGGAGATCGACTTCCGTGATCTGACGGTGACCGCGGTCGCCGTCCCGGATTCGGTCGTCGTCGCGGTCGTGGACACCGGCACCCGTCGGGAGCTGGTCACCAGTGCCTACGCCCAGCGCCGGGCCGAATGTGAGCGGGCGGCGGCCGGGCTGGGCGTCGCGAGCCTGCGCGACCTCGGTGACCGGTTGCCCGCCGACGCGGCCCGCCGGCTCGACCCGGTGGCGTTGCGCCGGGCGCGTCACATCGTCACCGAGAACACGCGGGTACGGGAGCTCGCCGACGCGCTGCGCCGCGCGGACCTGCCACGGGCCGGCGCCGTGCTCCTCGACGGCCACCGATCGATCCGGGACGACTTCGAGGTGAGCGGTCCCGAGCTGGACGCCGCGGTCGAGGTCTGCCGGAACACCCCCGGCTGCCACGGCGCGCGGATGACCGGCGGCGGTTTCGCCGGCTGCGTCATCGCCCTGGTCGACGCGGACTCGGCGGCCGGCTTCGCCCGAGCGGTGGTCGGTCCCTACCACCGGAGGACCGGGAGGGATGCCGTGATCCACCTGTGTGTGCCGGTCGGCGGCACCTCGCTGGCGGACCCGCGCTGATGGCGAACGTCAGGGTGGCGGTGCCGTGCTGCGGCGCAGGACCAGCTCCGGCGGGATGACGACGTGAGCCCGGCCGGTCTCGCCGGTCTCGACCTGCTCCAGGAGCGAGCGCAGGCTCTGACGGCCGACCTCGGTGAAGTCCTGCCGGAGCGTGGTCAGCGGCGGTGAGAAGTACGCGGCTTCGGGGATGTCGTCGAATCCGACGACGCTGACGTCCTCGGGTACCCGGCGGCCGCCTTCGCGCAGGGCACGCAGGACGCCGAGGGCCATCTGGTCGTTGGCGACGAAGACGGCGGTCAGGTCGGGTTCGCGGGTGAGCTGGCGGCCGGCGGCGAAGCCGGCGCGGGCGGTCCAGTCACCGGCCAGCGGCGGGTGGACGGCAGCGCCGGCCGCCTCGAGCGCGGCGCGCCAGCCGGCGATCCGTCCGGCGCCCTCGTACCAGTCGGACGGTCCGGCCACGTGCCGGACGGTCGGGTGGCCGGCGGCGAGCAGGTGCTCGGTGGCGGTCCGGGCGCCGTGCTCCTGGTCCACCGAGACGGTGGCGATCTTTCCGTCGGGGCGCCCTTCGACGGCGACGAGCGGCAGGCGGGTCGCGACCGCGCTCAGCGCGTCGGTCGCGTCGAGAAGCGGCGCGATCGCCACGACCCCGTCGATGCCACCGGCGAGCAGACGCCCGAGGGCCTGCCGGACCGCGTCCGGATCGAGGGAGTGCAGACTCACCACCGTGACCTGGTAGTCGGCCGCCCGCGCCGCCTGTTCGACGGCGTACAGCGTGGACGTCGGCCCGTAGAGCGTGCCGGTCAGGGCCAGGACACCGAGGGTCCGGGAGCGGCCGGTGGCGAGCGCCCGGGCGGCCGGGTTCGGCCGGTAGCCGAGCTCGCGCAGGCCCGCCAGGACCCGCTCCCGGGTCCGTGGCCGGACACCCGGGTGGTTGTTGACGACGCGGGACACGGTCTGGTGGGAGACGCCGACGAGGCGGGCCACGTCGGTCAGGGCCGGTGGCCGGCCGGACGCGGGCCTCGTGCTCCCCACCTCGCCCGGCCCGCCCGGCCCGGCCAGCTTGACCTGTCCGCCCTGCTCGCCCTGTCCGCCTGGCTCGGACGCGCCGGGGACCATCTGCGGCGCTGGCTCGCCGCCCCGGTCCGCTCCGTCCAATTCGGTCCACCTTCGTCGCTCTTGACGTGCCGCTCTTCGTATCGCGTCACCGGGCGGATGGCGTCCTCGTCAGCTGCGCCGCGACCGGTCCGCTCGCTCCGTTATAGCCGGCCTGCACCCGCTGGTCGTTGGGCGCCGGGCTGGACGCGTCGCGCCGCCGGGCTTGACCGGCGAAATGTTAGCGCTAACATTTGTCCTCGCGGCCGTTGTCACGCACGGGCGGCCGCGCGCCGGCACCGGATCGCGTCGGTTCCGCCGGCCAACCTGGCCATGCACAGGAACGGGAGGCGCGGGTGCGACAGACGCGTGATTTCCTCCGCTCGCTCGGGCTGCCGGGCGCCGATCCCACCGACCTGCCGTCCAGCGGGAAGCGGTTCCCGGACGGCGCCCAGTACCGGGTGGAGATCCCGAGTGTGGAGGGGCCGGAGGCACTGGCGGCGGTGCTGGCCGAGGCGGACCGCCGGGGCGTCCCGGTCCACCGGGTCTCGCAGGGCAGCGGCGGGCTGCTGCTGACCGGCGGCGAGCTGGCGGCGCTGGCGGCCGCCGGGGCCGCGGCGGCCGTCGAGGTCAGCCTGTTCGCCCGGCCGCTGGCCGGCTGGGACACCGGGGCCGCCGCCCTGGCCCCCGGCAGCGCCGGCCTGGCCGCGCAGGCGCGGGGGACCGAACAGCTCGTGCACGTGCTGGAGGACATCCGCCGGGCCACCGAGGCCGGAATCCGCAGCGTCCTGGTCACCGACGTCGGGGTGCTGTCGGTCGCGGGCCGGATGCGGACGGCGGGTGAGCTGCCACCGGAGCTGATTTTCAAGGTGAGCGTGCAGATGGGCTGCGCCAACCCTGCGTCGATCCGCCTGGTCGAGCAGCTCGGCGCCGACACCTACAACGTGCCGACCGACCTGTCGCTGGCCCAGCTCGCGGCGGTCCGGGCGGCCGTGGACATCCCCATCGACCTCTACGTCGAGGCGCCCGACGACCTCGGTGGCTTCGTGCGCCACTTCGAGATCGCCGAGATCGTCCGGGTCGCCGCGCCGGTCTACCTGAAGTTCGGGCTGCGCAACGCGCCGAACATCTATCCCAGCGGCACCCACCTGACCGCCACCGCCGTGGCCCTCGGGCGGGAACGGGTCCGGCGGGCCGAGATCGGCCTGGAGCTGCTGCGCCGCTACTACCCGGACGCCGTCGGGTCGGGACGGCGTCCGGCCGGGCTGGCCGTCCCGGCGCCACCCGGCGACGCACCGGCCTCGCCGGCCCCACCGGCGACTCCGCCGGTCGCCGCTGTCGAAGGAGCACCGGGGGCACTGTCATGAAGATCGCCGACGTGCGGACGCACGTGTACGGGACCCCGTGGCGGGATCTGACCTACGTCCAGGTCTTCACGGACGATGGCCTGGTCGGCGTGGGGGAGACCCGGATGCTCGGCCACACCCAGGCGCTGCTCGGCTACCTGGCCGAGGCGACCCGCAACCATGTGCTCGGCTCCGATCCGTTCGACATCGAGTCGCTGGTCGACCGGATGAAACGCGGTGACTACGGGCGCGCCGGCGAGATCGTCATGTCCGGTATCGCCTGCGTCGAGATGGCCTGCTGGGACATCGTGGGCAAGGCCCTGGGACAGCCGGTGTGGCGGCTGCTGGGCGGGAAGGTCCGGGACAGGATCAAGGCGTACGCCAACGGCTGGTACACCGTCGAGCGCACCCCCGAGGAGTTCCACACGGCGGCGCGGGCGGTGGTGGACCGGGGCTACCGGGCACTCAAGCTCGACCCGTTCGGCGCCGGCCGGTGGGAGCTGGACCGGGCCGAACGCCGCCACTCCATCTCCCTGGTCGAGGCGGTGCGCGACGCGGTCGGGCCGGACGTGGAGATTCTCGTCGAGATGCACGGGCGGTTCGCGCCGCACGAGGCGATCCGGATCGCCGCCTCGCTGGCCGAGTTCGAGCCGGGCTGGGTGGAGGAGCCGGTGCCACCGGAGAACCTGCGGGCGCTGGCCAAGGCCGCCGCCGGGATCGACGCCCCGGTGGCGACCGGGGAGCGCATCCACGACCGCACCGAGTTCCGGGAGCTGTTCGACCTGGGCGCCGCCGACATCATCCAGCCCGACATCGGCCACCTCGGCGGCATCAGCGAGACCCGCAAGCTCGCCGCGACCGCGGAGACCCACTTCACGCTGGTCGCCCCGCACAACGTCGGCGGCGCGGTGCTCACCGCCGCCAACCTGCACCTGGCCGCCTGCACCCCCAACTTCATGATCCAGGAACACTTCAACGACTTCGCCGACGAGGAGGTCAAGCTCGCGGCCCCGGGCCTGCCGCCGGTCGTCGACGGCTACTTCGCCCTGCCGACCGCACCCGGCCTCGGCGTCGAGCTGGACGTCGACGTCGTGGCCGCCCACCCGTCCCGCGGCGCCCACTTCGACCTCTACACCGACGGCTGGGAGCTGCGCGGCTCCCGCCCGCCCGGCCGCGGCTGACCGTGACCGGACGCGCGGTGTGGATCGACGAGCCGGGACGGCTGGAGATCCGCCCAGCCGAACCGGTCGCTCCCGGGCCGGGTGAGGTGCTGGTCCGGGTGGCCCGGGCGGGCATCTGCGGCTCCGACCGCGAGGTGCTGCGCGGCACCCGGCCCGCCGGATTCGTGCGGTACCCGGTCGTCCCGGGGCACGAGTGGTCCGGGACGGTGGCGGCGGTCGGCCCGGCGGGAGACACGGGTCTCGTGGGCCGGCCGGTGGTGGCCGAGGGCTTCCGCTCCTGCCGGGTCTGCGCCGCCTGCCGGCGCGGCGACACCAACCTGTGCACCGCCCCCTACGAGGAGACCGGCTTCACCTGTCCCGGCGCGTGGTCCGACCACCTGGTCGTGCCGAGCCATCTCCTGCACGTCCTGCCGCCCGGCGCCGACCTGCGCGCCGCCGCCGGCCTGGAGCCGGCCGCCTGCGCCGCGGCGGCCTGCCTGCAGGCCGGTTCCGTTCCCGGCGAGCGGGTCGCCGTGGTCGGCGCGGGCACGCTCGGCCTGCTGGCCACGCAGCTGCTGGCGGCGGGCGGCCCGGCCGAGCTGGTCGCCGTGGACCCCCGCGCGGGCCGCGCCGAGCTCGCCGCACGGTGCGGCGCCGCGACGCTGCTGTCACCGGACGAGGCCGCCGCCGGCCGGTGGTCGCGGCGGTTCGACGTGGTGGTCGAGGCCGCCGGCGCGCCCGGCAGCGCGGCGCTGGCCTGCGGGCTGGCCCGCCGCGGCGGGCGGGTGGTGCTCGCCGGTCTCGCCGCGGACGGCGACCACCCGCTGCGCGCCATCGACCTCGTGCTTCCCCAGCTCACCGTGCACACCGTGTTCGGGGCCCCGTCGCGGGCCTGGACCCACGCGGTACGCGCGTTCGCCGCCGGCCAGCTCGACCCGGCGGCGCTGGTCACGCACGAGCTGCCGCTCGACGACGTCGGCGAGGCGTTCCGGCTCCTCGAAGACGTCGCCGGCACCGCCGTGAAGATCCTGCTGCATCCCGCGTCCCGGAGCGGCACTGACTCGTGAGGAACCTCGTCAACGGAAGGATGGCCGTGCCCACCGTCACGACCGACACCGAAGGGCTGCTCGCCGCCGCCGCGGCGGCGGCCCGGCCGTTCGGCGCGCTCGCGCCGGCCG
The DNA here is from genome assembly GCF_000373365.1 of Parafrankia discariae. Classification (NCBI taxonomy): domain Bacteria; kingdom Bacillati; phylum Actinomycetota; class Actinomycetes; order Frankiales; family Frankiaceae; genus Parafrankia; species Parafrankia discariae. The sequence continues at coordinate 50,492 of NZ_KB891221.1, read as the reverse complement.
CGCGAGCGTCGCTGCTGCGCGCGGTGGCCGACGCCCTGGACGCCGCCGCCGAGACCCTGGTCCCGGTCGCGATGCGCGAGACCCGGCTGCCCGAACCGCGCCTGCGCGGTGAGCTGGTCCGCACCACGTTCCAGCTCCGCCTGTTCGCCGGGCTCCTCGACGACGGCCGGTACCTCGAGGCGACGATCGACCCACCCGACCCGGCCTGGCCCACCGGGCCGCGTCCCGACCTGCGCCGGATGCTGATCCCGGTCGGGCCGGTGCTCGTCTTCGCCGCCTCGAACTTTCCCTTCGCGTTCAGCGTCGCCGGTGGGGACACCGCCGCCGCGCTCGCCGCGGGCTGTCCGGTGCTGCTCAAGGCCCACCCCGGCCATCCGGAGCTGTCCCGTCTCACTGCCGCCGTCGTCACGGACGTGCTGGCCGCCGCCGGTGCGCCCGCGGGGACACTGGCCCTGATCGAAGGTGACGAGCCGGCACGGGCCGCTCTCGTCGACCCGCGGGTACGGGCCGGTGCCTTCACCGGCTCGGAGCACGCCGGCCGGCTCCTTTTCAACCTCGCCGCCGCCCGCGACGAGCCGATCCCGTTCTACGCCGAGATGGGCAGCGTCAACCCGGTCTTCGTGACCGAGGCCGCCGCCGCTCGGCGCGGGCCGGAGATCTGGGCCGGCTACGTCGAGTCCTACACGCTGGGCACCGGCCAGTTCTGCACCAAGCCCGGCCTCCTGTTCGCCCCGGCCGGATCAGCCGAAGCGGACCTCGTCCGGCTGGTGTCCGCGCGCCCGGCCACCCCGCTGCTGGGGGAGCGGATCGCGGCCGGCTACCGGGACACCCTCGACGGGCTCACAGGCCATCCCGCGGTTCGGGTGCTGGCCGCCGGCGCCGGGACGACGACCGGCGTGACGCCGACTCTGCTGGCCACCGGTGTCGCCGACTGGCTGCGCGACCCGGGCGCGCTAGCGGTCGAGTGCTTCGGCCCGACGTCGCTGCTCGTCGCCTACGACGATCCATCCGACCTGCTCGCGGTGGCCCGGGCGCTCGGCGGACAGCTCACCGCCACCGTGCACGGCGAGGACACCGACGACGTCCTCGCCGCGGACCTGCTCGCCGAGCTGCGGGAACGGGCCGGGCGGGTGTTGTGGAACGGATGGCCGACCGGCGTGTCGGTCAGCCCGGCCATGACCCACGGCGGCCCGTACCCGGCGACGACGTCCCTGCACACCTCGGTCGGGACGACCTCGATCTCCCGGTTCCTGCGGCCCGTCACGTACCAGTCGCTACCCGAGCGCCTGCTGCCCGAGCCCCTGCGTGACGACAATCCCTGGGGGATCCCCCAGCGCGGCCGCGGCGTCTGACCGGTGGCCACCGACCGCCCCGAGCAGATCACCGACCCGGTGGCCTTCCACGGCGAGGGCCCGGTCTGGAGCCCCGACTGGGGCGGCCTGCGCTGCGTCGACCTGCTGGCCGGTGACGTCCTCGCCGTCGACACCACGAGCGGCGCCGTCCGCCGCGACCATGTCGGCGCCGTGGCTGCGGCGCTGCGACCACGAGCCGCGGGTGGGACGGTGCTCGCGCTGGAACGCGGCTTCGCGCTCATCGACCACGCCGAGCCCGCTGACCCGGCTGATCCGCCTGACCCGGCTGGCCTCACCGCCGGCGTCCGCCGGTATCTCGGAGATCTGTGGGACGCCGGTGCCGGGGTCCGGATGAACGACGGCGGCTGTGACCCGGACGGCCGCTTCTACTGCGGATCCATGGCCTACGCCGAGACGACCGGCGCCGGTTCGCTCTACCGGCTCGCCCCCGACGGCACCGTCAGCGTCGTGCTGACCGGCGTCACCGTCTCCAACGGGCTGGCCTGGAGCCCTGACGGCGCGCGGGCGTACTACGTCGACTCGCCGACGTCACGGGTGGACGTCTTCGACTACGATTCGGAACGGGGGCTGAGCAACCGTCGGACCCTGGTCACCGTCCCTGCCGACGCGGGCGTGCCTGACGGGCTCACCGTCGACGCCGACGGCTACCTGTGGGTGGCGCTGTGGGGCGGCGGCGCGGTCCACCGCTACTCACCCGCCGGCCGCCTCGACGGGATCGTACCGCTGCCCGTGCCCCGGGTGACGGCGTGCACCTTCGGTGGCGACCGCCTCGACACGCTCTTCATCACCACCTCCCAGGTCGATACCGACCTCACCCGGTATCCGGCCGCGGGCGCGGTGTTCGCCTTCGCCCCGGGAGCCCACGGCCAGCCGGTGCAACCGTTCAAGGGCTAGTCGCGCGCCGGCGGGTCACCGGGCCTGGTATTCGAAGCGTGACAGGGTGGCGTCGGCGCCGATCGCCTCGACTCCGACGACGCGCCCGGTGAAACCGCCGGCGACCTCGGTCGAGAGGTAGCGCCCGTCGACCGTGGCGAGCAGGCGGAACTCACCGTCGCTGAGGTGGCCGAGTTCGAGCTGGTCGGGGCCGGCGCGGAAGCTGGCGGCGTCGGCGTGCGTCACGGCGTGGACGGCGAGCGCCTCGCTCGGGCTGATCCCGGTGGTGGTCGCGAGGGTCTGGTCGAGTGGGCCGAGGACCGTCCTGGCCGTCAGCACGTCCCCGCGCCGTTCGGTGGCGACCCAGTGGGCGTCGTCGATCCGGATGGTCAGGCCGGCGTCGCCCTCGGGGATGACCGCGGTGGCCTGCCACTGTGGGTCCTGGGCGCGCACGGCCAGCAGGTGCTTGGCCTGGCCCGCGTCGGGTGCCCGGCCGGCCGCCAGGGCGACTCCGCCGCCGGCTCGATGGCGGGTGAAGGTCCGCGGGTCGGTCCCGGGGGAGATCCAGCGGGGGTGCAGCGTCGGCGTGGGGAACTCGTCGGTGAAGGAGTTGTCCCGGACCGGCACCGGGAATCGATCCTCCACCACCACCGGCCAGCCATCGGCCCAGGTGATGCCGGTCAGGAACGATTCACGGCCGTTGACGTGAAACTTCGGGAACGTGCCGCGTGGGCGTACCCCCAGGTGCACCATCGCCCACTCACCGCCGGGAAGCTCGACGAGATCGGCGTGGCCGGTGCTCTGGACCGGGTGTTCGGTGCCGCCCTCGGCGATGACCAGGTACCACCAGCCGTCCCGGCGGAACAGGTGCGGGTCTTCGGGGTGGGCGAGCCCCGTCCCGCTCCACAGCCCGCGGGGCTCGGAGAGCAGCTTGCCGCTCTCCGGGTCGACGGCGGCCTGCATGATCTGCCCGGGGAAGCACCACGTGAGATGACAGGTGCCGTTCTCGTCCCAGGCCAGGTCGGGGTCGATCCCGACCGTCGCCCCGCCGGTGTGGACGGGGTCGGTCCAGGCGCCGGCCGGATCGGTCGCCTGGACGATGAGGTGGCCCCTGCGGACGTCGGCGAAGTTCGTCGTGATCAGCCAGAACCTGCCGTCATGGTGGCGCAGGGTCGGCGCGAAGATCCCGGTGCTGGCCGAGGCCAGGCCCGGGGTCACGTTCAGCTGGGTGGGGCGGTCGAGCACGTTGCCGATCTGTTCCCAGCCGATGAGATCCGTGCTGTGGAAGATCGGCACCCCGGGAAAGTACTCGAAGCTCGACGTCACGAGGTAGTAGTCATCGCCCACCCGGCAGATCGACGGGTCCGGGTGAAAGCCGGGCAGAATCGGATTGACGTTCATGACTTCCCGGAATCTTCTTGACTCGCGCTCACCCCGCAGGGTGGGAGCTTCCGGGATGGTGACCGCTGGTGCGGGCGAGCACCCGTGTGAGCCAGCGTTCACGGGCCGCGAGAGCGCGGAATTATCTCCTCGGTGATCTCGGGGAGATTGCCGCCGTACTGATTGTCACCAATGAGCTGCCATGCGGAGGAACACTCCTCGTCCATGGCCGGCGTCGGACGGTCCGCTGTCCCCATTCTTGTCCTCGAGTTCCTGACCGTGAACGGCCGTGCGGAGCGCTCGCAGTCGAGGCCGCTGTGCTGGTGCCCTGGAAAAATGGTGCCTTGGAAAACTGATTCCCTAGAAAAACTAGCACGTAATAGTATTAATGAAGATCAAGCTAGCATCAAGTGATTGGTACGCGCAAGTAGCAGGGGTGGGCTGCGAGGGTGGGGGTGGTGGCCGCGGCTCGCGGCCACGGCGGGTGCGTTAGCCTGACGTCGCTTCGCACATCGTTCTCACACACGTAACGCCGCGCCCGGCGAGGTCCCTGTGTCACTGCCCCAGCGGAACGTCCCCGGCGAGGATCGCCTGACCTGGCTGAGTGACCAGCTCAGGGATCAGGGGGCAGTCACCATCACCGCCGCGGCGGCGGCGCTCAACGTCAGCGAGATGACGATCCGCCGGGACCTGTTCCAGCTGGAGGAACGTGGGGTGGCCCGCCGGGTGCGCGGCGGGGCACGCTCCGTCGGCCCGCGCAGCTTCGCCCAGCGGCGGGACCGGATGGCGGCGGCGAAGTCGCGGATCGCGGCGAAACTCACCGGGCTCGTCCCGGACGGCGGCGCGGTCGCGTTCGACGCGTCCTCGACGGTCATGCGGCTCGCCGGTGCTCTGACCGGCGCGGACGACCTGCTCGTCGTCACGAACGGGCCCGACACGTTCGGCGTGCTGCGGGACAGGCCGGGGATCTCGGTGCTGCTGACCGGCGGGCGGCTCGATCCCCGGACCGGCAGCCTGGTCGGCCCGCTGGCGAGCCGGGCGGCGGCGGACATCACCGTGCGGCGGCTGTTCGCCTCGGCGGCGGCCCTCGACGAGCGGGCGGGCCCGCTGGAGGAGACCCCGGAGGAGGCCGACGTCAAGCGCGCGCTGGCCGCCGGCGCCGAGCAGATCGTCCTGGCCGTCGACTCCTCGAAGCTCGGCACGCGGGCCGTCGCGCGCTGGCTCGACTGGGACCGCGTCGACTGGCTGGTGACCGAGCTCGACCCGCAGGACGACCGGCTGGCGCCCTACCGGCGGGTGACGCAGGTCCGGTGACGCGGCTCCGGTGACGCCGCCGCGCCTGCCGGTGTGCGGCTGGGTGCCTCTCCTTCTCGGCTGACGACTGCCTTCTCGGTTCACGATTGCCGGCCGTGCGAGATTGTGTGACAATTTACAAGATCTCACAGCGGCCGGAAGGGCTGGCGACCGGAAGGGCTGGCAGTGATGCGGGCATTCAGCCAGACGACAGAGGATCTCGCTCGGCAGGAGATCGAGCTGCCCTCGTGGGCGTTCGGGAACTCCGGGACCCGGTTCAAGGTGTTCACGCAGCGTGGCATCCCGCGTGATCCGTTCGAGAAGGTCGCCGACGCGGCGCAGGTGCACCGGCTGACCGGGCTCGCGCCGTCGGTCGCGCTGCACATCCCCTGGGACGTCGTCGACGACTTCGGCAAGCTGGGCGAGCACGCGCGGGCCAACGGCGTCCGGCTCGGCACGATCAACACGAACACGTTCCAGGACGACGACTACATGCTCGGCAGCCTCTGCCACGTCGACGAGCGCGTCCGGGCGAAGGCGGTCAGACACGCCCTCGACTGCGTCGACATCATGGACGCGACGGGCAGCCGCGACCTGAAGATCTGGCTGCCCGACGGGCTGAACTACCCCGGCCAGGCCGACCTGCGCGACCGGCAGGACCGGCTCGCCGACGCGCTGCGCCAGATCTACGCCCGGCTGGCGGAGCACCAGCGGCTCGTGCTCGAGTACAAGCTGTTCGAGCCGGCCTTCTACGCGACCGACGTCCCCGACTGGGGCACGGCCTACGTCCACTGCCTCGCGCTCGGCGAGCGTGCCGTGGTGTGTCTGGACACCGGCCACCACGCCCCGCACACCAACATCGAGTTCATCGTGATGCAGCTGCTCCGGCTGGGGCGGCTGGGCGCGTTCGACTTCAACTCCCGTTTCTACGCCGACGACGACCTGATCGTCGGCGCCGCCGACCCCTTCCAGCTGTTCCGGATCATGACCGAGGTCGTCCGGGGTGGTGGCTACGACGAGGGCAGCGAGGTGACCTTCATGCTCGACCAGTGCCACAACATCGAGGCGAAGATCCCGGGCCAGATCCGATCCGTGCTCAACGTCCAGGAGATGACGGCCCGCGCGCTGCTCGTCGACCGGGTCGCGCTCGCCGAGGCTGAGCTCGCCGGCGACGTGCTGGCCGCGAACGCCGTCCTCATGGACGCCTTCTACACCGACGTGCGCGCCGACCTCGCCGGCTGGCGTGAGTCGCGCGGGCTGCCCGCCGACCCCCTGGCGGCCTTCCGGGCCAGCGGTTACGCCCAGCGCGTCGCGGCCGAGCGGGTCGGCGGCACCCAGGCAGGGTGGGGCGCGTGAGCGGGAACCGGACCGTCGCCGAGCTCCTCGCCCGGTCGAACCGGCTCGGAGCCGACCCGCGCAACACCAACTACGCGGGCGGCAACACCTCCGCCAAGGGCGTCGAGACCGATCCGGTCACCGGCCGCGACGTCGAGCTGATGTGGGCCAAGGGGTCGGGCGGCGACCTCGGCACGCTGACCGAGTCCGGCCTCGCCGTGCTCCGGCTGGACCGGCTGCGCGCCCTCGCGGACGTCTACCCCGGCGCGGACCGCGAGGACGAGATGGTCGCCGCCTTCGACTTCTGCCTGCACGGCCGGGGCGGTGCCGCGCCCTCGATCGACACCGCCATGCACGGGCTCGTCGAGGCCGCGCACGTCGACCATCTGCACCCGGACAGCGGCATCGCCCTCGCGACCGCCGCCGACGGTGAACGGCTCACGAAGGACGTGTTCGGCACGAAGGTCGTGTGGGTGCCGTGGCGGCGGCCGGGCTTCCAGCTCGGCCTCGACATCGCGGCCGTGCGGCGGGACAACCCCGGCGCCGTCGGCTGCATCCTCGGCGGGCACGGCATCACCGCGTGGGGCGACACCAGCGAGGAGTCCGAGCGCAACTCCACCTGGATCATCGAGCGGGCGCGGCTCCACCTCGAGCGGCACGGGCGGCCGCGGCCCTTCGGCGCCGTGGTCGACGCCCGGCGCGCGCTGCCGGCCGAGCGACGGCGCGCCCGGGCCGCCGCGCTCGCGCCCCACCTGCGCGCGGTGGCGTCCCGCGACCACCGCATGGTCGGCCACTTCACCGACAGCGACGCCGTCCTGGAGTTCCTGGCGAGCGAGAAGCTGTTCGCGCTGGCCCGGCTCGGGACGTCCTGCCCCGACCACTTCCTGCGGACGAAGGTCCGCCCGCTGGTGCTCGACCTGCCGGCCTCGGCGTCACCCGAGGAGTGCGTCGAGCGGCTCGCGGAGCTGCACGAGGCCTACCGCGACGACTACCGCTCCTACTACGAGCGGCACGCCACCGGCGACTCGCCGCCGATGCGCGGCGCCGACCCGGCGATCATCCTCGTGCCGGGCGTGGGCATGTTCTCCTACGGCCGGGACAAGCAGACGGCCCGGGTCGCCGGCGAGTTCTACGTCAACGCGATCAATGTGATGCGCGGCGCCGAGGCGGTCTCGTCCTACGCCCCGATCCCGGAGAGCGAGAAGTTCCGGATCGAGTACTGGGCGCTGGAGGAGGCGAAACTGCGCCGCCTGCCGTCCCCGAAGCGGCACGCGGGCCGGGTCGCGCTGGTCACCGGCGCGGCCAGTGGCATCGGCCAGGCCACCGCGGCCCGGCTCGCCGCCGACGGCGCCTGTGTGGTCGTCGCCGACCTAGACCCGGACAGGGCCGTGTCGGCGGCAGCCGATCTCGGCGGCGCCGATGTCGCGGTCGGCGTAGGTGCCGACGTGACGAAGGCGGACGAGGTCGAGGCCGCCGTCGAGGCGACACTTCTCGCCTTCGGCGGGATCGACCTCGTCGTCAACAACGCGGGCCTGTCCATCTCCAAGCCGCTGCTGGAGACCACCGAGCGGGACTGGGACCTGCAGCACGACGTCATGGCGAAGGGGAGCTTCCTCGTCGCGCGGGCCGCGGCGCGAGCCATGATCGACCAGCGGCTCGGCGGTGACATCGTCTACATCGTGTCCAAGAACGCGCTGTTCGCCGGGCCGAACAACGTCGCCTACGGCGCCGCGAAGGCCGACCAGGCGCACCAGGTCCGGCTGCTGGCCGCCGAGCTCGGCGGCCACGGGATCCGGGTCAACGGCGTCAACCCGGACGGCGTCGTGCGCGGCAGCGGCATCTTCGCCGGCGGGTGGGGCGCACAGCGCGCGGCGGTCTACGGCATCCCCGAGGAGGAGCTCGGCGCCTTCTACGCCCGGCGGACCCTGCTCGGGCGGGAGGTGCTGCCCGAGCATGTGGCCAACGCGGTCGCGGCCGTGTGCTCGGGCGAGCTCAGCCACACGACCGGCCTGCTCATCCCCGTCGACGCCGGCGTCGCGGCCGCCTTCCTGCGCTGACGATGGCCGCCCGGGTGTTCGCCGCCGTCGACATCGGCGCGTCCGGCGGCCGGGTGATGGCCGGGCTGGTCGAGGGCGCGGCGGTGTCCCTGCGCCCGGTCCACCGGTTCACCAACCCGCTCGTCGAGACCGCGGGATCACTGCGCTGGGACTTCGACCACCTGCACCGCGAGATGCTCCGCGGGCTGCGCAGACTGGCCCGGGAGTGGCCCGCGCTGGAGTCGATCGGCATCGACACCTGGGCGGTCGACTTCGGCCTGCTCGACGGTGCCGGCGAGCTGCTCGCGCCACCCGTCGCCTACCGGGACGGCCGCGCCGCGCGGTTCGTCGACGACGTGCACGCCGCGGTGCCACCGGAGGAGCTGTTCGCCGTCAACGGGCTGCAGTTCCTGCCGTTCACGACGCTGTACCAGCTCGCCGCGCAGCGGCGCGGCCCTCTGTGGGACCGGGCCGCGCACGTCGTCCTGGTACCCGACCTGCTGGCCTACCGGCTCACCGGCCAGCTGCGCACCGAGCTCACGAACGCCTCGACGACCGGCCTGCTCGACGTCCGGACGCTCCAGTGGTCCGACGAGCTGCTGCGGCGCCTCGACCTCCCGCGCCGGCTCCTGCCGGACCTCGAGACGCCCGGTACCGTCCGCGGCGTCACTCACGCGCTCGGGCCGCCGGTCCCGGTGACGACGGTGGGCTCGCACGACACCGCCTCCGCCGTCGTCGGAGTCCCGGCGACGACCGACAGCTTCGGCTACGTCTCGTGCGGAACCTGGTCGCTGGTGGGCCTGGAGCTGCCGGCGCCGGTGCTCACCCCGGACGCCCGCGCGGCGAACTTCACCAACGAGATCGGCGTCGACGGCCGGGTGCGGTTCCTGCGCAACGTCGGCGGGCTGTGGCTGCTGCAGGAATGCCTGCGGGAATGGAACAACCCCGACCTCGAGGATCTCCTCGCCGCCGCCGCGGCGCTGCCGCGCGGCGGCCCGGTGATCGACGTCGACGACCCCGCGCTCATCGCGCCGGGAAACATGCCGGCCCGGATCGCGGCGGCCGTGCGCGACGGCGACGGCGACGGCCGGGTGCCCCGGACGCCGGCCGCGCTCGCGCGCTGCGTCGTCGACTCCCTCGCCCTCGCCTACGCGCAGACCCTGCGGCGGGCCGCGGACCTGACCGGGCGAAAGGTCGAGGTCATCCACCTCGTCGGTGGCGGCTCCCGCGGCGAGCTACTGTGCCGGCTCACCGCGACCGCGGCGGGGGTGCCGGTCGTCGCCGGGCCGGTCGAGGCGACCGCGCTCGGCAACGTCCTCGTCCAGGCACGGGCGTACGGCGCCGCGCCGGCCACCCTGGAAGACCTGCGCGAACAGCTCGCGCGCGCATCGACCCTCCGGAGGTACGAGCCGTCATGAGGCCCCTGGCGACACTGCGTTCCGTAATGCGGTTCGGACCCGTCGAGACCGACCCGACCGAGCGGCGGCTGGCCCGGGCGGCCTCGGTGCACGACCTGCGGCGGCTGGCGCGCCGGCGGCTGCCCGGCGGAGTCTTCGACTACATCGACGGCGCCGCGGAGGACGAACGCACCCTCGCCGCGAACGAGCGGGCCTACGCCGCCACGACGTTCCGCCCGCGGGTGCTGCGCGGCCTGCCCGAGGTCTCGATCGGCACGGAGATCCTCGGCGCGCCGGCGGCGTACCCGCTCGTGCTCGCGCCCACGGGCTTCACCCGCATCGCCGATCCGCAGGGGGAGCTGGCGGTGGCCCGCGCCGCCGCCCGCGCCGGCCTTCCCTACACGTTGTCGACCCTGAGCACGCGTTCGATCGAGGAGGTCCGCGCGGTCAGCGCCGGGCGGCTGTGGTTCCAGGTCTACGCCTGGCGCGACCGCGGCCTGGTCAAGGAGATGATCGACCGCGCCGCCGCGGCCCGCTACGAGGCGATCGTGCTCACCGTCGACACCGCCGTCTTCGGCCGCCGCGAGCGCGACGTCCGCCGAGGCTTCTCCCTGCCGCCGACCATCGGCCCGGGCACGATCCTCGACGGCCTGCTGCATCCCGGCTGGACCTGGCAGTTCGTCCGCAGCGAACCGATCCGGTTCAGCAACGTCGCGGGCCGCGAGGTGGGCGACGGCGCGTCACCGGTGACGCTGTCCGACTACATCAACACCCAGTTCGACCCCGGCCTGTCCTGGGCGGACCTGACCTGGCTGCGCTCGGTCTGGGACGGCCGCGTGATCGTCAAGGGCATCCAGACCGTCGCGGACGCGAAGCTCGCCGCCGAGGCCGGCGTCGACGCGATCGTGCTGTCGAACCACGGCGGCCGGCAGCTGGACGGCGCACCGGCCACCCTGCCCCTCGTCGCTCCGGTGGCCGACGCGGTCGGCGGTCGCACCGAGATCATCTGTGACGGCGGGGTCCGGCGCGGCAGCGACATCGTCAAGGCGGTCGCGGCCGGCGCGACGGCGGCCATGGCGGGCCGGGCCTACCTCTACGCGCTCGGTGCCGCCGGGGAACGCGGAGTCGACCGGCTGCTCGCCTGGTTCGCCGCCGACGTCCACCGCACCCTGGCCCTCCTGGGCGCGGCCGGAGTCACGGACCTCGAGCGCGGCCACATCGACGTGCCTTTCGAGCCGGCAGACCCGGCCGCACCGTCCCGCATCGCCCCGCCCCGCGCCACACCGCCCCGCCCGCCTGCCTGACCGGCCCCGGCCCGCCGTCGGTCGCCGGTTCCGCCAGAGATCGAGGTCCCATGCCCCCTCACTGGAACGCCGCCTTCATCGCCGCCCCGTCCGACCCGGGGCGGGCGGGATCCCGTACCGGCGCCGTATCTGCGCCGGGAGTTCACCGTGGGCGCCGGCCTGCGCTCCGCCACCCTGCACGTCACCGCGGTGGGACTGATCGAGGCCCACCTGAACGGGGCCCCGGTGGGAGACGAGGTTCTCGCTCCGGGCTGGACGTCCTACCGGCATCGCCTGGTCGTGAGCAGTCACGAGGTCACCGGCCTGGTGGTGGAAGGCGTCAACGCTCTCGGCGCCGTCCTCGGTGAGGGCTGGGCGGTGGGCAGGCTCACCTGGGAGGAGGGCAAGCGGGCCGTCTGGGCGGACCGCCCGGCAGGGTTCCTGCAACTCGATCTCGACTACGGCGACCGCGTGGAGGTGATCGTGAGTGGTGCCGACTGGCGTGCCGGTACCGGGGCGACCCTGGCGGACAGCATCTACGACGGCGAGACCCACGACGCGCGACGGGAACCGGCGGGCTGGGCCGAGCCCGGCTTCGACGACGCGGAATGGTCGCCGGTCGAGGTCGTCCCACGCGACCTGAACACCCTGATCGCGCCGAGCGCGCCGCCGATCCGGCGGGTGCAGGAGCTGCCCGCCGTCGACATCCTGACGACGCCGGAAGGTCGGACGGTCGTCGACTTCGGGCAGAACCTCTCGGGCTGGGTCCGCCTCACCGTCCGCGGGGAGGCCGGTACCACGATCGTCCTGCGGCACACCGAGACCCTGATCGACGGTGAGGCGGACTTCCGGCCCAACCGGACGGCGCTCGCGACCGACCGCTACGTTCTGCGTGGCGGTGGCCCGGAGACGTGGGAGCCGCGGTTCACCTTCCACGGTTTCCGCTACGTCGAGGTGGAAGGGTGGCCCGGTCGCCTCGACACCGAGGCGATGACCGCGGTGGTGGTGCACAGCGACATGCGCCGGACCGGTTGGTTCGAGACCTCCGACGAGCTGGTGAACCAGCTGCACCGCAACGTCGTCTGGTCGATGCGCGGCAACTTCGTCGGCGTGCCCACCGACTGCCCGCAGCGCGACGAGCGGCTCGGCTGGACCGGTGACATCAACGCCTTCGGCCCCACCGCCGCGTTCCTCTACGACGTGCGCGGGGTGCTGGGCTCGTGGCTCACCGACCTCGTCGCCGAGCAGCGCGAGCAGGGTCACGTGCCACTGGTCGTCCCGGATGTGGGGGCAATGCCGATCACGACGCCCACCGCGCTGTGGGGAGACGTCGCTGTCAGCCTGCCGTGGACGCTCTACCAGCAGTACGGCGAGCGGGAGCTTCTCGCCGCCCAGTACGAGTCCATGACGGCCTTCATCGACAGCGTGGAGGCCAGGCTGGACGAGCGGGGACTGTGGAGCTCCGGCTTCCAGCTCGGCGACTGGCTTGATCCCGACGCGCCCCCGAAGAACCCGGCCGGCGGGAAGACGGACGCCTACCTGGTCGCCTGCGCCTACCTGTGCCACACCACCCACCAGCTGGCGCGGACCGCCGCTGTTCTGGGCCACGCCGGCGACGCCGCCCGGTACACGGCACTGCACCAGCGGGTCCGCGTGGCCTTCCGCGACGAATGGGTCACCCCGTCCGGCCTGGTCGCCAACGACACGGCCACCGCCTACGCCCTGGCCATCTGCTTCGACATCCTCGACCCGGCCCAACAGGCGCGCGCCGGCCGCCGGCTCGCCGAGCTGGTCGACAAGGCCGGACACCGGATCAGCACGGGCTTCGCCGGCACGCCGCTGGTCGCACACGCGCTGAGCCGCACCGACCAGCTCGACACCGCCTACCGGCTGCTGCTGCAGACCGAATGCCCTTCGTTCCTCTACCCGGTGACGCGGGGCGCGACGACGATCTGGGAGCGGTGGGACGCGATCCGTCCCGACGGATCGCTGCACGACACCGGCATGACGTCGCTCAACCACTACGCCCTGGGCGCCATCGCGGACTGGCTGCACCGCGTCGTCGGTGGCCTCGAACCCGTCGAGCCCGGCTACCGGCGGATGCGGATCGCGCCGCGGCCCGGGGGCTGCCTCACCCACGCCACGCTCACCCACGACACCCCGCACGGCCGGGTGCGAGTCGCCTGGCGCCAGGAACCCGACGGCCATCTCACCGTCGACGTCGCCGTCCCGCCAGGCGCCACCGCGGACGTCGTCCTGCCGGGCCACCCCGACGAGCTGACCGTCCAGGCAGGGCCGGGCAGCCACCGGTGGGAGTACGACGTCCCGATGCCGGAACGGCCCGTCCACACCCTCGACACCCCGCTCAAGGAACTCTTTCGCGACTCCGCGCTGTGGGCCGCGCTCCAACCGGTCCTCCGCAGGCACCTTCCCCAGTTCGCCGACGCCGACAGCGGGACGGAACCGTCCCTGCCGAGCCTGCGTGTCCTGCTGGGGTACTTCCCGGCGCAGGCCCCAGCTCTCGAGGCCGACCTGGTCGCGGTGCTCCAGGAGCGAACCGTCGCCGGCTGACGAAAGGCCGCGCAGGCAGTCCGGTCGTAGTACGGGCAGCACCTCATGGACGGCAGAACAGGGCTGGACGACAGGCGGGGACCCTGGGCCATCCTCGGCGATCGCCAAACTCGCCTACCTTGACGCAGATTCTATTGAATGCAGAGTGCGCAAGAGTTCGGTCGAAGGGGATCGTGAGTGGATCAACATGTCACCGAGATCCCAGCCGGTCGGGCCGGGCCCGCGGCTGATCCGGCCGAGCCGCCAGCCGGCCCGAGCGCGGCGGGCATCTCGGCACAGCTGGGACGGATGCATCACCTCGTCTACGTGGTGCGGGCCCAGGAGGCGACCCGGCACTTCCGTCCACGAGGGCATCATGGTGGCCCAGTTCAAGTCCGGCGACTTCGTGCGGACCGAGCACCTGGCCGCCGAGCTCGGGGTGAGCCAGACTCCCGTGCGGGAAGCGATGATGATCCTGCAGAGCGAGGGATCGGTGCGCTGGGAGCCGCGGCGCGGCTACCGCGTCGCGCCGATCACCCGGCAGGACGTGAGCGACCTCTTCCAGGTCCAGGCCTTCGTCGCCGGTGAGCTCGCGGCTCGGGCCGCCGAGCTGCTCGACGACGAGGCGCTCAGCCGGATCGAGGGGTGGGCGGCCGCGTCGGCGCACGACCACACGCCCGTCCTCGCCGCCCTGCGCGAGCGTGACCCCGACGGTGCCCGCACCGCGATGACGGAGCACATCCGCCACGTCGGCGAGCAGCTCGTCGACCACCTCCGCGGGCAGGGCACACTGCACTGAGCGGCTGAACCCGCGCCGCGGGCGGACGGCGCGGGCGCGTGACCGCACGGGACTCAGGCGACCGACTGCTCACGGCAGTACGAGCGGTACGTCGCCGAGGACTGGAGCAGCGAGGCGTGGGTGCCGGCGTCGGCGACCCGGCCGCGGTCCATCACGACGATCTGGTCGCAGTGGCGGATGGTGGCGATCCGGTGCGCGATGATCAGCGACGTCCGCCCGGACAGCAGCCGGTCCAAGGCGTCGAGCACGGCACGTTCGCTGCCGGCGTCGAGCGCGCTGGTCGCCTCGTCGAGCACGATGACGGGGGGATCCTTCCCTGGCCGGTGCACCCACCGCGGGACGGATGAAGCCTAACGTGGAGTTACTAGTGCGCGCAAGTGGCTAATCGGATGCCGGCGGCCCCCGCCGGCTCCCGACCGTGGCCGCGACGGCCGCCGCCGCCTCCCGGTACCGGCGCAGGACGAGGGGGAGCGGCTGCGCCGTGCGGGTGACGGCGTCGGCGCGGGGCCACGACGGTGGCGCGCCGCCGTTCGAGCGGGCCAGGACCCTCGCCGCCTGCCGGGCGGCGCCGTCGGCGACGTACTCGCCGGGCACGGGCACGGCGACGGGCACGCCGAGGATCGCGGGCGCGATCTCCTGGACGGCGCGGGACCGGGCGCCGCCGCCGACGAGCACCACCCGGTCGACACGTACGCCCTGGTCGCGCAGGGCGTCGAGGCAGCCCGCCAGCAGGCAGAGCACGCCCTCGACGGCGGCGCGGGCGAGGTTGGCCGGGGTCATCGACGCCGGCGTGAGGCCATACAGGGAGCCGGTGGCGGTGGGCAGGTTCGGGGTGCGCTCACCCTCGAGGTAGGGCACGAACACCAGGCCCGCGGCACCCGGCCGGGCACTCAGGGCGAGCCGGCTGAGCTCGTCGTGGTCGACGCCGAGCAGGGCTCCCGTCGCGTCGAGGACGCGGCTGGCGTTGAGCGTGCAGGCGAGCGGCAGGTGGTGGCCGGTAGCGTCGGCGAAGCCGGCCACGGTGCCGGTGGCGTCGCGGGTGGCGGCGGTGGCGACCGCGGCGACGACGCCGGAGGTCCCCAGGGACATCAGCGCCTCGCCCGGCCGCAGGTCCAGCCCGAGGGCCGCCCCGGCGTTGTCGCCGCACCCCGGCCCCAGAAGCAGGTGGCCCCAGCCGGCGGCGGCGTCGCCCCGCCCCGCGACCGCCTCGGGGTCGGTGACGGTCGGGAGCATGATCCGTTCGACGTCGCCGGGCTCGCGGCGCAGCGCCAGGGCCAGCAGATCCCGTCGGTAGGCGCCGCTGGCGGCGGAGTAGGGGATCACCGCGACGGCCGTGAGCCCCAGGGCCTGCAGGTCCCGCGAGTAGGTCGCCACGATGTCGGAGCTGAAGGCCGACTGCCCCGAGGTCACCAGGGCGACCTTCCGGCCGCCGCCGGCCTGGATGTACCGGCCGATGATCTTCGGTGAGGCCGAGTACATGTAGGAGAACATGTTCGTGTGCCCGGCCCAGGCCGGTTCGGCCGCGAGCCCGGTGACGGGCACCCCCTCGCGGGTCAGGTAGTCCAGCGACCCGCCTGTGACAGCGCTGCTCAGCACCAGCCCGAAGACGGAACCGGCGCGGATCAGGCTTTCGGTGACGTTCGTGTTGACCGTGTCCGAGCTCTCATCGTCGCGCCACTGGTAGGCGATCCGGCGGCCGTGAACGCCGCCCTCGGCGTTGGCCAGGCTGATTCTCGCGTCGAAACCGGCGCGGGCGGAGGAGAAGGCACTGCCCGCCCCGCCGGAGTCGGAGTACACGAACCCGAGCGTGATCCGGTCGGGTGTCACCCCGGGGGCGTCGCAGGTCGCGACCGCGTCGGGCCGGGATCCGGACGTGGAACAGGCGGTGCCGGAGAGGAGGATCGCGGCCGCCGCCGCCACTGCCGATCTGGCCAGGGTGGGTGAACGCATGCGGGTTTCCTTCAACTGTGCTCGGTGCGGACTGCGGAGATCCCGGGTGGTCGCCAGGCCAGGGCGACGCCGGCTCTTCCTCCGCGGTCGGGATACGGGACGGGGATCCGCCGGGCGCCGTCAGGCGCGGCGGGCGGACAGCGGGACGGTCCGCGAGCAGCGGATGTCGTCGCTGCTGAGCGCGGCCAGCACGGTGACGTCGCCGGCCTCGAGGCCGCGGGCGCCGTCGGCCATCGTGTAGAACAGCCGCTCGACCGGGGCTTCGAGGAGAACGCGCCGTGTCTCCCCCGCGGCCAGGGCGAGACGGGTGAACCCGAGGAGCTGGCGGACGGGGCGGACGACCGTCGCCGCCTCGTCCCGGGCGTAGAGCTGTACGACGGTCTCGCCGTCGACGGTGCCGGTGTTCGCCACGAGGAGCCGCGCCCGCAGCAGGCCGTCGCTCTCCTCGACCGCCGGTTCGGCCGACTCGTCGAGGGTGACGTCGAAGGTGCTGTAGGACAGACCGTGCCCGAAGGCGTAGCGCGGGGTGTCGTCGTCGAGGTCGTTGTAGCCGTGCCGGGTGCCGGTGGGGTGGTCGTAGCCGCTGCCGAAGTGGTGCCCGTGGTAGGTCGGGATCTGGCCCAGGTGCCGGGGGAAGGTGCTCGGGAGCTTTCCGCTCGGGTTGATCGTCCCGAACACGGCTCCGGCGATCGCCGGGCCGGCTTCCTCGCCGAGCAGTGGCGCGAGCAGGACCGCGCGGGAGGCCCGAGCCACGGTGTCGAGCAGGAGGGGACGTCCGGAGACCACCACGGTCACCAGGGGCTTGCCGGTCGCGGCGAGCAGAGCGACGAGCTCGTCCTGGTCGCCGGGCAGGCCGGGGGACGCGGTGGACCGGCCCTCACCGGCGGTGTTGTTCCCGACCCAGCCGGTCCGCTCGCCGACGAGGGCGATCACCACGTCGGCGCCGGCGACCGCCGCTGTCACCGCAGCCTGGTCCAGCACCGGCCCGGGGTCGGCCTCGAAGTGGCCGAGCGGGACGAACGCGACGGTCGGATCGAAGCCCCGCAGCGCGTCGAGCGCGGTGGGCGCGTCGGGGTGGATCCGCCGGGCCTCCGCCTCGAACCTCTCGTCGAACCCGGGCATCCGGGGCTGGAAGATGTCGGTGAACATGAAGGTGGCCGGATCGACGCCGGGCACCTGCCCCGTCATCACCGCCGTCATTCCCAGCGGCATCTCGGCGTTGGCGACGGAGGTGTAGGCGCCGAAGTGGACGCGCAGCTCGTCGGCGGCCGGGCCCACGACGACGACGCGCCCACCGCGGGGCGTCAGGGGCAGGGTGCCGTCGTTGGCGAGCAGGACCAGGCCGCGGGCGGCGATGGCACGGCGCACCTCGGCCGCCTCCGCCCGGTCGGGGGGCGCACCGGCGGCCGATCGCGCCGCCATCCCCGGGATGAGCCCGACGCGGGCCTTCACGGTGAGGACCCGGGTGACCGCCGTGTCGAGGACACCCTCGTCGAGGTGGCCACCGGTGACCTCGTCGGCCAGGTGGGAGAAGTTCACGTCGCCGGGGAGCTCGACGTCCAGGCCCGCGCTGATCGCCTGGACGGCGGCCTGCCCTTCCGACGATGCGGTGTGGTAGATCGTCCGCAGCATGTCCACGGCGTCGTAGTCGCTGACCACGATGCCGTCGAAGCCGAGTTGGTCACGGAGCAGTTCGGTGAGCAGCCAGCGGTCGGCGGCGCAGGGGACACCGTCGAGCTCGTTGTAGGAGTTCATGACGGCGGCCAGGCCGGCTTCGGTGATCGCCCGACGGAACGGCTCGGCGTACTCGTCGACCAGGGCGCGGCGCCCCAGCTGGGTGATCGCTGGTTGAGGCCGCCCTCGGAGGCGCCGTACCCGGCGAAGTGCTTCCCCGTCGCGAGCAGACCGGAGCCGCCCCCGGGGCCCTGGACGCCCCGGACGAAGGCGACCGAGAACTGGGCGGCGAGCTCGGGGTCCTCGCCGTAGGTCTCGTGCACCCGGCCCCAGCGGGGGTCCCGCGCGAGGTCCATCACCGGGGAGAGGGCGAGGTGGATGCCGGTCTGCCGCATGTGGGCGGCGCTCACGGCCGCCGCGCGGGTCACCAGCGCCGGGTCCCAGGTCGCCGCCTGCGCCCAGGCGGTCGGGAACTGCGACCCCGAGACGTGCAGGAAGCCGTGGACGGCCTCGTTGTGCGCGAGGGCCCCGATGCCGAAGGGGGCGACCTCGCGCACCGCCGACTGGATCCGGTCGAGCGCGGACCGCAGGTTCGCCGCGTCATGGCCGAGGAACCAGGCCAGGGACAGATGGCCCGCCCCGTGCGGGCGCAGCGCCGGCACCCGGCTCACGTCGATCTCGGGACTGGCCGGGCGCGGCCCCTCGCCGCGGACGATGAGGTCGGTGACCGCGAACCCGGTCAGCTGGGCGATCTTCTGCTCCAGCGTCAGCCGGGACACCGGGTCCGGGACCGTGCCGGGGCTCAGCGTGCCGCGGGTCACCTCGGGGTTCCTTCTTCTTCGGTCGGGTAGCGCAGGCCGATCTGGGCCCGGGCGGCGTCGAGGGTGCGCATGACCGACACGGACTCCGCGAGCGGCATGACGTCGCTTTCCGGTTGCCCGGCGCGCAGCCGGTCATGGACGTGCCGGGCCTGGTGGTGCAGGCCGCCACCGGCCCTGTCACCGGGGTCCCCGTAGCCGGGGCCCGTTCCGGTGCGGACAGGAGGGTCGAGGGCGGCGGGCAGGCTCAGGTGCTCGGTGCCGAACGGGCCGCGCACGACCAGGTCGTCCGGGCAGTGCATCATCGCGGGCAGCTCGATGCTGCCCGTGGTGCCGGTCACGCGGCCGGTGCAGGCGAGGCCCGCCCGCAGCGATGCCTTGGCGAGCGCCACCGCGCCCGTGTCGTAGCCCGTCAGGACGGCGGTGTGCTCGTCGACGCCGGTCTCGCCGAGCTGGGCGAACGCGGCGACCCGGTTCGGTTCGCCGAGCAGCATGCTGGCCAGCGACAGGGGATAGACGCCCAGATCGAGCAGGGCGCCGCCGCCCTGGGCGGGGTCGAACAGCCGGTGGGACGGGTCCAGCGGGAGCCGGAAGCCGAAGTCGCCGTCGACGGCGAGGACGGTGCCGATCGCGCCGTCGGCGACCAGCTCCCGGATCCGCACGTAGGCGGGCAGGAAGCGGCTCCACATCGCCTCCATCAGGAACTGCCCGTGGGCGCGGGCGGTGGCCACCATGTCGGCGGCCTGGTCCGCGTCGAGGGCGAACGGCTTCTCGCACAGCACGCCCCGCCCGGCGGTCAGGAACAGCAGGGTGTGCCGGTGGTGGTGCGAGTGCGGGGAGGCCACGTAGACGACGTCGACGCCGTCGTCGGCGGCGAGCTCCTCATACGACCCGTACCTGCGTTGGCGGGGCACCCCGAACTTCTCGCCGAACTCCTCGGCCGTCCGCCGCTGCCGGGAGCCGACGGCCACCAGCTCGGCGTCGGGCAGCCGGCCGAGCGCCTGCGCGAAACCGTTCGCGATGGAGCCGGTGCCCGCGATCGCCCAGCGAAACGACATGAGACGTCCTCGATTCAGGCGGGTCCGCCGGCGCGGGCGACCTTGCCCAGCCAGTGAGCGGAGGGTTTGACGGTGCGGGCGAAGGTGGTGCGTTCGACGGCGACGAGCCCGAAGGTCATCTGGTAGCCGGAGGTCCACTCGAAGTTGTCGAGCAGCGTCCAGTGCAGGTAGCCGCGGACGTCGACGCCGTCGGCGATGGCGCCGGCGAGTCCGTCGAGGGCGGCGGTGGTGTAGGCGATCCGGGCGGCGTCGTCGTCGGTGGCCATGCCGTTCTCGGTGACCAGCACCGGCACACCGGCGTGTTCGGCGGCGAGGCGGACGGTGTGGCCCAGCGCCTGCGGGTAGATCTCCCAGCCGGTCTGCGTGGTGGGGGCTCCGGTGGGAACGGGCAGGACACCGTCGGGGCCGACGCGCTCCCGGGTGTAGGTCTGGACGCCGACGAAATCGTCGTCGCGGGAGACGTCGAGCCAGTCGAGCAGGGCCGCCTGGCGTACCGCCTGCCAGCGTTCCTCCCCGCCGTCGGCGGGCTGGAGGTCGATGAGGGCCAGTGTCCAGCCGACGGCCGGGTTCCCGGGACCGGACTTGATGGCCTCCACGGCCTTGCGGTGCGCCCTCGCCATCACCTCGACACTGGGGGCGGCCCACGCCGCGCCCGACCGTGCCTCACCCGACCCCGCCTCGCCGGACCCGGCCGCGCCGGGCTCCTGGCGCTCGTTGTCCGTCGACAGGCCGAGGACCTCGTCGCGGGACGCGGCCGGGACGACACCGAGATGCACCATCAGGGAGATGACGTTCGGCTCGTTGAACGTGCACACCCAGGGCACGAGGTCACCGATGTGTTCGGTCACCCGGCCGGCGTACCGGGCGAACCGGTCCGCCGCCTCCGGGTTCCCCCACCCTCCCGCGTCGGCGAACCACCGCGGGGTCGAGAAGTGGCTGTAGGTCACGACCGGGGTGACCCCGTGTTCGAGGCAGGTGCCGACCATGCGGCGGTAGTGGTCGAGGGCGGCCCGGGAGAAATAGCCCTCCTCCGGTTCGATCCTCGCCCACTCGACCCCGAACCGGTAGGCGTTGAGGCCGAGACCGGCCAGGGTCGCGATGTCCTCGGGATACCGGTGGTAGTGGTCGCAGGCGTCTCCCGACGGCTCGGTGAACGTCGAGTTCCTCGCCCATTCGCTGCGCCACATGTCGGAGTTGACGTTGCCGCCCTCCACCTGGTGCGCCGCGGTCGACGCACCCCAGAGGAAGTTTTCGGGGAATGTGCTCATGGTCGTTGCATCTCCTGGGCCAGGCACTGTCGTGGGGCGAGAGGACGGCCGTCAGCCCGCGGCGGGGAAGAAGTTCTTCTTCGCGGGATCGAACGCGAAGAGGCGGGGCGGGATGGCGCCGTGCGGTGTCTCGCGGCCGTAGGTCGCCTTGTCCCGGTAGGTGGGAACCTGGAGGGAGCCGAGGGAGAACGCGGCCTGCTGGAAGGACTGGTAGGTGAGGTCCTTGCCGGCCTTCTCCGCGATCGCCTGGAACAGGGTCAGGTAGCGGCAGGCGGCGCTTTCGGATGTTCCGGGGCTGGGCTGACCGGAGGGCACGGTCGCCGGGTCGACCAGCTTGCCTCTGAGCGCCGGCAGCGCGGCCTCGAGGGTGGCGACGCACGCGGCGTTGACCGGCTCGCGGTAGTCAACGACCAGTCCGAGAGCGGTGGCACCGGCCATGATCGCTGGGTCGTGCTCGCCCGGGCTCGCCAGGTACGCCCCGGCCTGACTGGTGCCGGCGAACATCAGCCTGGGGCGGTAGTCGGTCTTCTGGAGCTCTGCGGGGAACTGCAGCTGGGAGCCGCCGACCAGGAGCACGGTGTCGACGCCCGCGGCCCGGAACTTCTGGATGAACACGTTGAACTGCTGGGAGACCGCGGCCGCGTCACTGATGTCGGCGTCGAGGATGCCCGTCTCGGTCACCGGGATCTGGAGCCGCTTCAGGGCGGGCAGGACGACCTTGTCCACGGAGGCCTGGTCGTCCCGGTAGGCGACGACCGCGAGCTTCTTGCCGGCCAGGGCGTTGTCGGCGGTGAACTGCTCGATGCCGTCGGCCAGCTCGTCGCCGCCGCGCAGGTCGGAGACCCACGGCGCCTGCGCCTTGGCGTAGCGCTCCGCGGTGAGGTCACCGCCGACGAGCGCCGTCCTGTGGGTCTGGACGTAGCACATCGCGTCCTCGGCGTTGAGGCTGCCGAGCACCGCGAAGACCTTCTCGTCCTGGGTCAGCTTGACGCAGGTCTCCTGGGCGCCGGCGGGGGAGATGACGTCGACCGCGCCGTACACCGGGATGATCCTGCGGCCGTTGATGCCGCCCGCGGCGTTGACCTTGTCGACCAGGGCCTTGAAGGTGGCCTGGTAGTCACCGTGGTCGATGTCGACGTACTGCCTGACGACCTCGAGGTCGGGGTAGACGAAGCCGATCTTGATGCTGTCGGCGGTGACACCGGGCGCGGTCGCCGGCGCCGGCGGGGCCGGGAACGCGTCCGAGGTGGGGCTGCTGCTGGCCGGGGGGTCGTCCGACTCGACACTGCAGCCGGCTAAGACGAGCGCGACTCCCGCGGCGATCAGTGCGAGCGGACGGCGCCAGCGATAATGCGAGGTCATTTCAGGCACTCCGTGTTCCTGGAGACAGGGATCCGGTGAAAACGGTCCGAGACCGGATGGGTTACGAGGGCACGACCGCGTCGGTCGGCGTGTGGTGTTCCTCGGGGGGCGCCGCGGCTTTTCCGCTGCGTTCGATGGCGCGTTCGTCCGTACCGAGATAGCTGGCGACGACCCTCGGGTCGTCGCGGACGGCGTCCGGTGTTCCGCTGGCGATGATCTGGCCGGTTTCGAGGCAGTAGACGCGATCGCTGATGCTCATGATCAGCGGCATGTCGTGTTCGATGACGAGCATGGCGGCGCCGAGCTCGCGGCGGATCTCCTGGATGAGCGGGCCGAACGCCTCGGTCTCGCGTTGCGCGACGCCGGCGGTGGGTTCGTCGAGGCAGAGAACTTGGGCGTCGAGGGCGAGCAGGCCGGCGAGCTCGACGATGCGGCGGGTGCCGGTGGACAGGTCGGCGATGAAGGCGTCGGCGTAGCGGCCGAGGCCGAGGAACCCGATGAGGTCGTCGGCGTCGGAGCGTTTCGCGCGTTCGGCGCGGAAGGTGTGTGGCAGGTGCAGGGCGGTGGAGGGCAGCCCGGTGCGCCCGCGGGCCTCCAGCGCGATCTGGACCGTCTCGCGGACGGTGAGCTCGGGGAACAGCGCGGCGGCCTGGAAGGTGCGGCCGACTCCGCCGCGGGCCCGGGCCGCCGGGCTGGCGGTGGAGACGTCCCGGCCGAGCAGGGTGACGGTGCCGGTGGCGGGGACGAAGCCGCCGATGGCGTTCATCAGGGTGGACTTGCCGGCGCCGTTGGTGCCGATGAGGCCGACGATCTCGCCGGGCAGGACGGTGAGCGAGACGCCGTCGACGGCGGCCCGCCCGCCGAAGCGTACCCGGATGTCGCTGGTCTCGAGGACGGGGGTGTTCTCCGGGAGCGGCTCGCGGGTGGTGCGGGTGAGCGCCGGGGGCACGGCCGGGACGCTCTTCGCCGGCGGGGTGGCGCCGAGCCTTCCGTCCGCCCAGGCGAGGAGGGCGTCGCGGGCGCTGTAGCCGATCTGGACCAGGCCGCCGGGGAAGTAGAGCAGCAGGATCAGCAGACCCAGGCTGGACGTCAGCAGCGGGACGATCTCGTTGTCGGGGAAGAACGACGGCAGGCCGATGACCCACAGCGAGCCGAGCAGCGGGCCGGTGACCGAGCCGAGGCCGCCGATCACCACGATGGAGACCAGGATCAGCGAGTCGGGGCTGAGGAAGTACCTGTCGGCGTAGGGCACGTTCTGGACGGCGCCGGCCAGCAGGCTGCCGCCGAGGCCGGCGATCCCGCCGGCGAGCGCGAACGCGCGCAGTTTCACCCGGGTGGGGGCCACGGTGTACGCGGCGGCGGTGGCGGGGTTGTCGCGGACCCCGATGGTGGTCCGCCCGACCCCGGACCTGCGCAGCCGGGCCACCACCAGCAGGACCAGCACCAGGACGACCAGGACCAGGTAGTAGTAGGCCCGTTGGCTGACGATGTCGATCCCGAAGGCGGTGTCGCGGGGGAACGAGGCGGTGTTGACGCCCTCGTCGTGGAACACGTCGCGGCGGTAGAGGTACTGCTCGGCGGCGATCCCGAACGCGAAGGTGCTGACGGCCAGCAGCAGCCCGCGCACCCGCAGCGCGCCCGCTCCGACCACGGCCGCCAGGGCCGCGGTGAACACCGTGGCGATCGCGACGGCCGCCGGGAACGGCAGGGCGTTCAGCGCCACGACCGAGCCGCCGACCTGCAGGCGCAGGCCGCGGTTGAGCGCGGCGGCGAGCAGCGCCCCCAGCCCGGCGAACGCCATCTGGCCGAGGGAGAGCTGCCCGGCCCAGCCGGTGAGGATCGTGATCGAGGCGGCGCAGATCGCGTACCCGAGGATCACGGTGTAGAGCAGGTGCCGCGACGGCTGGGTGACGAGCAGCGGAAGGACGACGGCGACCAGGCCGAGCAGGATCAGGGGGGCGCGTTCGAGGTTGCGGACCCACC
Organism: Parafrankia discariae; assembly: GCF_000373365.1. Classification (NCBI taxonomy): domain Bacteria; kingdom Bacillati; phylum Actinomycetota; class Actinomycetes; order Frankiales; family Frankiaceae; genus Parafrankia; species Parafrankia discariae. Next base: position 26,060 of record NZ_KB891221.1, on the reverse strand, counting down.
ACAGCCCGCGCAGCCGGTCGGGCACGGGCCGGATCTTCGGCGCGAAGGAGAACGACGAGGTCTCGGTGTCCCGGCCGCGGCTGACGAAGAACACCGCGGCCAGCACCACGACGAAGATCGTCATATCGGTGAGGCCGGGCTGGTCGAGCCAGTTGAACTGGATGAACGACTGGCCGAGCCCCAGCGCGACCCCGGCGAGCAGCGCGACGCGGAACGACGTCATCCGGGCGATCACCGCCGCGGCCAGGGCCCGGAGCAGGGTGGTGGGGCCGAGGGTCGTGATCTGGGTCAGGGACTGGTTCTGCGCCGAGACCAGGATCAGGCACAGCGTCCCGATCAGCCCCGCCACCGCCCAGACCGCCGTCGACACGGTCTTGGGGCTGATGCCCTGCAGGCGGGCGAGCTCGGGGTTGTCCGCGGCGGCCTTGACCGTCCGCCCGAGCACGGTCCGGCCCAGGAACAGGCTGAGCGCGAGCGCGACGAGCGGCACCGTGACCAGGACGCTGAGCTGCGCCCCGCTGATCGTGAGGCCGCCGACCGGGGACCAGCTCCCCGACCAGGGCACCGGGTAGGACTCGCGCGGGTAGTCGTCGAGGTCGGGCAGGGAGGTGACGACGGTCAGCGCGAGCTGGGCGACACCGATGGTCGCGACCAGCAGGATCACCCGTGGCGCGGCGAACAGCCGGCGGATCACGGTGAGATCCACCAGGGCGCCGAACAGCACGCCCACGAGCAGTGCGATGGCCAGCGAGATCCAGTACGGCACGTTGTAACGCACCGTGAGCAGCGCGAAGAGAACCGAGCCGACCAGGCCCATGTTCGCCACCGCGAAGTTGATGACGCGGGTGGAACGGTGGACCAGCACGATGCCGACCGCGAGCAGGCCGATGACCAGGCCGGTGACCGCGCCGTCGAAGAGCAGTTGGGTGGTGGGCAGTTCCATGGCGTCTCAGCCGCCTTCCCGGCCGAGGAACACCGCGCGGGCGAGATCGTCGCGTTCGGCGAGTTCGCGGGCCGGCCCGGTGAACCGGACCTGGCCCTTCTCCAGGAACACGGCCCGGTCGGCGATGGCGAGGGCGATGTTCAGCGACTGTTCGACGACGATGATCGTCAGTCCGTCCTGTTTGAGGCGTTCGAGGATCGCCAGCAGGTCCTGCACCACCACCGGGGCCAGCCCGAGGGAGAGCTCGTCGATGAGCAGGACCTCGGGGTCGTGCAGCAGCACCATCGCCAGCGCCAGCATCTGCTGCTGCCCACCCGACAGCGACCCCGCCCGCTGGCCCTGCCGGCTCTCGAGGTCGGGGAACAGGCCGAGCACGTAGCCGAAACGCCGGTCCCGGCCGGCGGCGTCGCGGCGCATCCGGAACGCGGCCATCTCCAGGTTCTCCCGCACCGTCATCCCGGGGAAGACACCCTTGCCGCCGGGAAGCAGGTGCACGCCGTACTTCCCGCGCTGTTCCGGGGAGACGTAGGTGATGGTCCGCCCGCCGAGGCGGACCACCCCGCGGGACGGGGTTCCCAGGCCGCAGATGACTTTCAGAATGGTGGACTTGCCCGCGCCGTTCGTGCCCAGCAGCGCCAGGGTCTCGCCCTTCTTCACGTCGAAGGCGACGTCGAACAGGACCTGGACCGGCCCGTAGGAGAAGTCGATGTTGTTTACCTGCAGCACGGGGACGGTGTCCGGGTTCTCGCGCTGCCGGTCGCGTTCGGCGAGCTCCTCGCGCAGGTCCGCCACGACCAGGGACAGGTCGTTCTTCACGAACGACGCGCTGCGGATCATCATGAGGCCGCCGACCGCGGTGGCGGGGATGCCGATCACCAGCACGGCGACCCGTGGGTCGTAGGCGTTGCTGATCAGTCCGGAGAGGATCGCGCCGCCGGTCGCGCCGATGAAGAACATGTAGACCGCTGCCAGCGCCAGGCCGAGCCCGCGCAGCCGGTAGGGCGTCACCGACTGCATCACCGGGCCCACCATCGAGAACGCCACCGAGGCGAACACCGCGCCCGGGATGCTGGCCAGCATGAATCCGACCCAGTTCGGCATGAACCACTGGACCGGCAGCAGCACCGCACCCGGCAGGATGCACAGCCCCAGCAGCGCCACCGCCCGGGCCGGGTCCCGGTGGTAGAGCCGGTCGTAGCGCGGCCCGACGATCGGCAGGGCCACCAGCAGCGCGGCGCCGCCGAGCGAGCCCATCAGGCCCCGCTGGAACGTCGACATCCCGTAGTGGTCCTCGGCCCACAGGTTCGCCAGCACGCTCGTGGTGAACAGGCTGAAACCCAGCGCGGAGAACGCGACGATCGCGGTCTTGACCGTGCGGATCCGCAGCAGCCGGGCGAACGCCGCCTCGACCGAGATCGGCATCGGCTCGGTGTCCTCGACCACCTCGCCCAGCACCGACTTCATCTCGTGCTGGCCGCGCGGCGGTTCCGGCAGGCGGAACGCGAAGACCGCCACCGCCAGGGCCGGCAGGCCGAGGGTCAGGAACGGCCAACGCCAGCCGTCCGCCCCGCCCGCCAGCGTGGCGATGCCCGCGACCACCAGGGGACTGAGCGCGCCCGTGGTACGCGCCGCGCCGAAGTTCGCCGCGGAGATCCGCCCGCGGACGCCGATCGGATATGTGTCGGCGAGCAACGAGCCGTGCACCGAGTTGTTGCTCGACTTCGCCACCCCGACACCGAACCGGGCCAGGAAGAACAGGAACGCGTTCGCCGCCAGTCCGCTCGCCAGGACCATCACCGAGAAGACGACCCCGGCCCAGCCGATGACCCGGGAGCGCCGGCATCTGTCCGCCAGCCAGCCCATCGGCAGCGCGCCGAGCACGAGGAACGCCCCGGCGGCCGCGGAGATGAACACGATCGCGCCGTCGCTCAGCCCGAACGCGTCCCGGATGTCGGGCGCCAGCGTCGTCAGCGCCGCCGACTCCAGCTCGTCCAGCGCCGACAGTGTCATCAACGTCAGGAACGTCACCGAACCACCGGCGGCCAGCCCCTGCCGCAATGACAGCCGCTCACCGCCCACACCCGGCAGCAGCTCGTCCGCGAACAACACCTCACGTTGCGAGTCCGCCTGCCGCGTCCGCCGCTCCGCTTCCGCCTCGATCAGCCCCGCTGCCAGCCCTGCCGCCACCCCCGCCGCCGGCGCCACCCCCGCCGGCGCCGACTCCGTCGCCGGATCGGTGGGGGTGCTCACGACGACCACCGGCCAGTCAACGGTGAACAGGTAATGCATGTGAGCATGGAAATCTCCGTAAGAATCCGCTGACCTCGGTCAGCGACTGGCACCCGGCGAGAACCCGGCCCGGAAAGGTGGCGGTCGGGTTTCCTGGTAGGTGCGGCCGGTGGTTCAAGGGCGTGTGTCGCTGACGGTGACGTCCGAGAGGAAGGAACGGCGGCCGTCCAGCTCGGCGACTTTTCCGACGACGTCGAAACTGCCGTGCAGGCGGATGTCGTCGGAGGAGCTGCCGGCGAGAACCTGGACGGGGCCGGGTTCGAGAACGAATCCGCCGTCGAGAGCGACGTAGCCGAGCTGGCTCATGGGCACGGTGAACGTCACGGTCGCCGCCGCGCCGGCGTCCAGGCTGATCCGGGTGAAGCCGACGAGCTCCCGGGCCGGTCGGGTGACCCCGGTGGCCTGGTCGGAGAAGTAGAGCTGCACGATCTCGTCGCCGGCCCGCGGGCCGGTGTTGCGGACGGTCAGCCGCACGGTGACCGCGCCCTCGCTGTCGACCTCGGGCGAGCTGACCGCGAGGTCGGTGTAGTCGAAGGTCGTGTAGCTCAACCCGTGGCCGAACGGGAACAGCGGGCGGGATGGCAGGTCGAGGTAGCCCTGGTGCATGTCCTGGTCGGTGCGCCGGTAGCCGGTGCCGGTCGGCTGGCCGGAGTACACGGGCACCTGCCCGGAGTGCCGCGGGATGGAGACCGGGAGCCTGCCGGCCGGGTTGACGTCGCCGAACAGGACGTCGGCCATGGCGGTGCTGGCGTGCTGACCGCCGTAGTAGCCGTAGAGCAGCGCCGGGAGCAGGCCGACGATCGGGGTCAGGGCCATCGGCCGGCCGGTGTACACGATGCCCACGCACGGGGTTCCGGTGCCGGCGACCGCTTCGACGAGCGCGACCTGGTTCGCCGGCAGGTCGATGTTCGCGGTGTCGCAGCCCTCGCCCTCGGTGATCCGGGGGGTGAACCAGCCGGCCCGCCCGCCGAGGGCGAGGATCACCACGTCGGCGTCCGCGGCGGCGGCGACCGCGGCCGGGAGGTCGGCCGGCTCCTCGTCGAGGACCCCGCAGCCGGTAACCACGCTCACCCGCGCGCCGGGGGCGGCCCGCCGGACGGCGTCGGCGAGGGACAGCGCGCCGTAGGCGTCGCGGATGTAGTCGTCGATCGGTGTTCCTATGGGGCCGGCGAGTTCCTCGCGCATCAGCGCGGTCGCCTCGGGGGTGACGTCAGCGGTGATGTTCTCGGTGCCGGGTATGTGCGCCCGTTCACCGGTGAACCGGGCCCGGAGCATCTCGAGGGCGGCGGGGTAGGTATAGGGCGGGAACGCGAAGGAGATCCCGTCGGCGTGCGGGCCGACGACCGCGATCCGGCGCAGGTCCCGGGACAGCGGCAGGGTGCCGTCGTTCGCCAGCAGGGTCACCGACTGCTGGGCGAGCCGGTAGGACAGGTCGACACCCTGGCGGGCGACCTCGTTGACCACGACGGGGTCCTCGTCGGAGTAGGGCCGGTCGAACAGGCCGAGCGCGAACTTGTCCCGCAGGACCCGCCACACGGCCTGGTCCAGCTGGTCGACGGGAACCGTCCCGGCGTGGACCGCCCGCGCGAGCGTGGGGCCGTAGCCGTCGGCGACGGGCAGTTCGACGTCGAGGCCCGCGGCGAGGGCGAGCCGGCCGGCATCCTCGGCGTCCCGCGCGACACCGAGCCGCTTGTACAGGTGACGGATGGTCTCGTAGTCGGAGACGACGGTGCCGGTGAAGCCGAGGCGGTCCCGCAGCAGGCCGGTGAGGATCTCCCGGTTGGCGCCGACCGGGACGCCGTCGACGGTGCTGTAGGAGTTCATCACCGCCCCGAGGCCGGCGAGCCTGATCGCGGCCTCGAACGGGCGGGTGTACACCTCGTACAGCTCCCGGGCCCCGACGGCGGTGCGGGCCATGTTCTGCCCGGCTTCGGTGAGGGCGTAGCCGAGGAAGTGCTTCCCGGTCGCGATCACGCCCTCGCGCGGGTCGTCGCCCTGGATGCCGCGGACGAACGCGACGCTCATCGCGGACACCAGGTACGGGTCCTCGCCGTAGGTCTCGTGCACCCGCCCCCAGCGGGCGTCGCGGGCGACATCCATCACCGGGGACAGGACCAGCGGGTGGCCGATGGCCCGGGCCTGCCGTCGCAGGACGTCCGCCATCTCCGCCACCCCCGCCGGGTTCCACGTGGCCGCGAGCCCGATCGCGGTCGGGAACGTGGTCAGCCCGGGGGACACCACACCGTTCAGCGCTTCCACGTGGAAGAGCGCGGGAATGCCCAGGCGGGTCCGGGTGACGAGGAAACGCTGGATCTCGTTGACAGCCTTCGCCAGGTTCGCGGGCGTGCGGTGGCTGAGCATCCCGAGCGGCGCGATGTGGCCGATCCCGGTGCCCAGGAGACGCTCGGCCTGCGCCTGGACCAGGCCGTCCACGCCGAGAAGCCCGATCGGCATCAGCCCGGTGACCTGCTGCGCTTTCTCCTCCACCGTCATGGTCCGCAGCAGCGCGTCCGCTCGGGCCTCAGGTGTCAGCGTGGCGTCGTACGTCATCGTGGATTCCTTACTGATGTGATCGGCACTGATGTGATCGGCACTGACGCGATCAGTGGCTTTCGGCGGAGGGACCCGCGGGTTCGGCTTCGATGCGCACGGTGGACGGCTCGCAGCCCTCCGCCGTGGCGGTGACGGTGATCGGGCCGGGTGCCGTCGGGCGGATGACGGCGAGCGCCCGGCCGTCGAAGGTCGTGCGGACCGTGTCGAAGAAGTTCTCGGTCGGCCTGGGGTCCGCGCTGCCGAAGCCCTGGAGCACGGCGGGTCCCGTCACTTCGACGGCCACCTTGCGGTCGGCGGTGTTGTGGAGGTTGCCGGCCGCGTCGACGAGCGTGAGGGTGACGTAGGCGAGGTCGGTGTCGTCGGCGGTGATGCGGGTGCGGTCGGCCGCCGCCTCGAGACGGACCTCGCCCGTCGCGGACCGCAGCGAGGTGCGGCCGGTCTCGTGGCCGCCGGTGTAGGCGACGGCCACGATCTCGCCGGGCTCGTAGACGGTCTCGAACTCCGCCCTGAACCGGTTCTTCTCACCCGCCGGGGCCGTTCCGACCCGCCGGCCGTTGACCAGGAGCTCGATCTCGTCCGCCGCGGAGTACACCTCGAGCCGCACGGGCCTGTCCTCGTGGCCGTTCCAGCTCCAGCTGGAGACCGAGTCGCTCCACGACCACCACATCGCCAGCCTGACCGCCCGCCCGAAATGCTCGGGACGGTGGACGGCGATGTAGGGCTTGCCGCGCAGGCCGAACACGATCTCGCGGTAGTAGGAGGCAGGACGGCGGTGGCCGGTGATGTCGATGTCACCGCACCACGCCGTCAGCCACGGGTAGCCGCCCTGGTGGTTCAGTGCGGAATTCGTGGTCTCGCTGTCGCCTTCGTATTCGATCCGGCCGGTCCCCGGCTCGCCGAGGTAGTCCCAGCCGGTCCAGGTGAAGTCACCGATGACGTGGCTGTGGTCCTGGACGAGCCGCCAGTTCGTGTCGATGTCGGCGGGATAGGTCTCGGTTCCGACGATCACCCGGTTGGGGAACTGCGCCCCGTCCTGCTCGTACCGTGACTCCAGGTAGTTGTAGCCGGCGACATCGAGGCAGGCCATCGACTCGGCGGTCTTGGAACCGACAATGTCGGAGCTCATGAGGATCGGCATGAACTCGCGGAACCGCGTCATGAAGCCGTTGACGTCGAGGCTCTCGCTGTCCTTCTTCCGGGATTCGCCGGCGAAGGAGGCGAGCAGGTCGGGGCCGCCGGCGAGGAGGCCGTTGACACCGTTCGTGACGAACCTGGTGCTGTCGATCGAGCGGATCTTCTCGGCGAGCCGGCGGCTGATCGCCGCGCCGGCGGCGGTGCCCGTCTCCGGGATCTCGTTCCCGATCGAGTAGAGGATGACGCTGGGATGGTTGAAGTCCTTGTCGACCATCGCCTGCACGTCGGACTCCCACCAGGTGGTGAAGTCGAGGGCGTAGTCCTGGCTCACCTTCGAGCGGGTCCACGCGTCGAACAGCTCGTCGATCACGAGAACGCCGAGCTGGTCGCAGGCATCGAGCAGCGCCTTGCTCATCGGATGGTGGGAGCTGCGGATGGCGTTGAAGCCGGCCTGCTTGAGGATCTCGACCCGGCGCTGTTCGGCGCGGTCGATGGTCGCGGCGCCGATCACTCCGTTGTCGTGGTGGACGCAGGCGCCGCGCAGGTTCACCGCCTCGCCGTTGACGCGCAGGCCCCGCCGCGGATCGACGGTGAGCGTGCGGATACCGAAGCGCGTGGTCTCCTGGTCCAGGAGCACGCCGTCCGCCATGACGCTGGTCCGGCAGAGGTAGAGGTAGGGCCGCTCCACTCCCCACAGTTCCGGTCGTGGCACGGGCAGCCGCTGGCGCAGGGTGAGTGTGTCGCCGATGAACGTGGTGACCGGAGCGGTGTCCCTGGCGACGACCGTGCCGTCGGCGTCCACGATCTCGGTGACCACCTCGAGGGCCCGCGTGACCGGGGATTCGTTCTGGATCTCGGTCGCCACCGCGACCACCGCGAGGTCGTCGTCCACGGCCGGAGTCGTGATCCTCACCCCGTCAAGTGCGAGGTGCACCAGATCGCCGACGATCAGCTTCGTGTTGCGGTAGACCCCGCCACCCGAGTACCAGCGGGTGTCGTTCCCACTGCGCGCCTCCACGACGATCTCGTTGTCGCTGCCGTACTTCAGCAGGTGATCGGTGCGGACGTAGAAGTTGGAGTAGCCGTAGGCGCACTGCGCCGCTAAATCACCGTTGATGAAGACCCTGGCATTTCGGTAAACACCCTCGAACTCGAGGGTGACCCGTCGGTTCCGGTACTCCTCCGGCACGAAGAACGTCTTTCTGTACTGGTATTCCCCGCTCGGGTAGTAGCCGCGCTGACCCGCTTCGGTATCGGCCCCGTCGCGCTCGAGCCCCACCATCGCGTCGTGGGGCAGCCGGACGTCCTGCCAGGGGGCGTCGGCCCGGCCGAGGATCTCCAGGAACGCGTCGGTCTTCCGGCGGAAGGACCAGCCGTCATTGAAGGATGAACGGATCAACCGAGCTCTCCCTGGCAACGCAGTCTTTGTTCGTCGTGGATTCGGGTGGATGGCACCTGCGCGCGAAAGGTGACCCGGGGTCGCGAAGGTAGGTGCCCCAGGCCACTAGCACGTACTAGCGTCGTGGGTAGACAAGCTAACATCGTGCTGTTAGCGCGCGCAAGTGGGCTTGAGCGAGGGGGCGGTGGCCGTGTCAGAGGCGACGGCGAAGCGACGGGTCACCGCCACGGATGTCGCTGCGGCCGCAGGGGTTTCGCGGGCGACGGTGGGCTTCGTCCTCAACCGGACCCGCGGGCAGACGATCTCGGAGGGCACCCGGGAACGGGTGCTCGAAGCGGCGCTGCGCCTCGGCTACCGGCCGAACAGCGCCGCCCAGGCCCTCGCCAGCGGCCGCAGCAGGATCGTCCTGTTCGTCCTGCCGGACTGGCCCGTCGAGTACAGCTTCCGGATCTACCTCGACGAGGCGTCCCGCGTGCTGGACGAGGCCGGTTACTCTCTGGTCACCTACACCCGCCGGTCGCACGGCGAGACCCGTCCCCTCTGGGAGCTCCTGACCCCGGACAGCGTCTTCGGCTTCACCACCTTCAGCCCGGCCGAGATCGTCTCGATGCGCGGCTGCGGGATCCGCCGGATCTTCCCGGACCCCGCCCGGCGGGAACCCCTCGACCTCTCCCTGGCCGTCAGCGCGGGACCCCGCATCCAGGTGGAGCACCTGCACGAACACGGCCGCCGCCAGCTCGCCTACGCCGCCTTCGCCGACCCCCTCCCGTCCTCTCTCGTCGGGGCCCGCCACGAGGCGGCCCGGGAACGGGCCCGCGCCCTCGACCTGCCACCCGTCGACATCAGGTACGTCGACTACCGCGACGGATCCGCCGACGACGCGGTCCGTGCCTGGCACGGCGCCGGAGTGACCGGCGTCGTCGCCTTCAACGACGACGTCGCCGCCACCGTCGTCAGCGCCGCGATCCGCCTTGGGATACGGATACCCGACGACCTCGCCGTCATCGGTCACGACGACAGCCCCATAGCGACAATGTTCGTCCCCGCGCTTTCCACTGTCCGGTTCGACACCGCCACTCTCGGCCGTGGATTCGCCGAATACGCCATCAACCAGACCGAAGGCCGGCCCCTGTCGGACTGGCGGCCCCCGGTGAGCGTCACCCTCGTCCGCCGCGAATCAACCTAGCTTTCAGGCGACAGGATATCGGCCTGTCGTTCAGCCGTGCCCGGCCCGGGGATGGTGCGCGGCAACAAGTGGCAACCGCTTGCTCGGCTCGTCCGCCGGCGGCTGAATGTCTCCGTACATCGCGGAAACGCCGGCGTTGCCGCCGCGTATCTTCAGGGAGCCTGAGAATGCTTCGTCCCCAGGACGGTTCGACACGGGAGCGACGATCTCTGGGCGGGCTGTGGGCCTTCCGTCTCGACCCCGCGGGTACCGGTCGGAACGCGGGCTGGTGGCGTGCGCGCCTGCCCGGGGCCCGGGAGATGCCGGTGCCGGCCAGCTACAACGACATCGTGCCCGACCTCGCCGTGCGTGATCATGTGGGTGACGCCTGGTACCAGACGGTCGTCCGCATCCCGGCCGGCTGGTCCGCGCGGCGGGTCGTGCTGCGTTTCGACGCCGCGACCCACCGCGCGGTCGTCTGGGTGAACGACACGCTCGTCGCCAGGCACGAGGGTGGCTACACGCCGTTCGAGGCCGACCTCACCGACGTCGTGGCACCCGGGGACGAGGCCCGGGTCACCGTGGTCGTCAACAACGAGCTTACGTTGACCTCCATACCGCCGGGCATCGTGGAGGACACCCCGCAGGGCCGCCGCCAGAAGTACTTCCACGACTTCTTCAACTACGCGGGTCTGCACCGCTCGGTCTGGCTGTACACCACACCGCACACGCGGATCAGCGACATCACGGTGGAGACCGGTCTCGACGGCGCCGCGGGCACGGTGCACTACGCGGTGGAGACCGAGGGCGCCCAGGGTGCTGCCGCCACCCGGGTCGTGCTCCGCGACGCGCAGGGGCAGGAGGTCGCCTCCGCCGACGGCGCCGAGGGGGTGCTGAGCGTGCCGGCCGTGCATCCCTGGGCACCGGGCGACGGCTACCTGTACGAGCTCGAAGCCCGCCTGCTCGGTGCCGGCGGCGAGGCTGCCGGCGGGGAGGTGGCCGACAGCTATGTCCTGCCGGTCGGTGTGCGTACCGTCGAGGTACACGGCACCCAGTTCCTGATCAACGGGGAGCCCTTCTACTTCCGGGGCTTCGGCAAGCACGAGGACGCGCCGGTGCGCGGCAAGGGCCATGACGACGCGCTCATGGTCCATGACTTCGAGCTGATGGAGTGGATCGGGGCGAACTCCTTCCGCACCTCCCACTATCCGTATGCGGAGGAAGTGCTGGAGTACGCCGACCGGCGCGGCATCGTCGTGATCGACGAGACCGCTGCCGTCGGTCTGAACCTGAAGACCTCCCTTGCCTTCGGCAGCAGGCCGACGGTGAGCACATTCAACGAGGAAGGCATCAGCTCCGTCACCCAGCGCACGCACCTCCAGGCCGTGCGGGAACTGGTCATCCGGGACCGGAACCATCCGAGCGTGGTGCTGTGGAGCATCGCGAACGAACCGGATTCCAGTACCTCCGCCGCCCGGGAGTACTTCGCACCGCTGTTCGCCGAGGCGCGCAAGCTCGACCCCACCCGTCCGGTGGGCTTCGTCAACTCGTTCGACCAGTGCCAGGTCACCGAGCTGGCCGACGTCGTCATGATCAACCGTTACTACGGCTGGTACGTCAACAACGGGGAGCTCGAGGCCGCCGAGGTCGCGCTGGAGGCCGAGCTGAACAGGTGGGCCGCGCACGGCAAGCCGGTGATCGTGACCGAGTACGGCGCGGACACCATGGCCGGCCTGCACGCCGTGGTCGACACGCCCTGGTCCGAGGAGTACCAGGTGCGGTTCCTCGAGATGCACCACCGGGTGTTCGACCGGGTCGATGCCGTGATCGGCGAGCACATCTGGAACTTCGCCGACTTCGGTACCAGCCCGCACATCATCCGGGTCGACGGCAACAAGAAGGGTGTGTTCACCCGCGACCGGCACCCCAAGAGCGCCGCGTTCTCCGTCCGCCGGCGCTGGCGCCCGGAGGCCTGAGGCGGCGCCGGCCGGTGCCGCCTCAGGCCGGCCGGCGAAGTCGGTACAGGACCTCACCGGCGTGCGGCACGACCAGCGTGTCCGGGTCGGCGGCGAGGGTCTCGACGTCGACCCGCGCCGGGTCCAGGTAGTTCAGGTTCGCCGCGCGCACGACGTCCTCCGGGATGGCGGTGGCCAGGGTCACGGTCACCCGGCAGCGTTCCCCGTGCACCTCGTCGTAGGTGCCGGCCCCGCGCAGGTGGGTGGAATGCGCGAGCACCCCCCAGGACAGATGGCTGAACCGGTCCCACTGCCGGGTGAAATAGTCGCGGCAGTGGTATCCGATCCGCTCGATCTCCGGGTGCATCGGGGCCAGGTGGCGTACGTGCGGCGCGTGCAGGATGACCTCGCCTCCGTCGGCGACCACGGGTTCGAGCTTGTAGAAGCCCTTGGCGGCCGTCCAGATGTCGGCGTAGCGGGCGGGTATCAGCGACACCACCCGGGCCACCGGCGCGTCGAGGTGGCGCACGTGGGTCTCGGCCGAGATGTCGGCGGCCGCGGCCCAGGCCTCCTCCGGCGCGCCGAAGGACACGGCGTGCAGTGAGCCCGCGCGCTCCTCGCCGGATCGGACGACGACACAGAGCGCCAGGCGCCGGCTGGGGATCAGTGCTGCGGCCTCGTCGATCAGGGCGCGGACGGGAGTGATCCCCCGGGTGCCGATGATCTCGGCGCTGGTGATGAGCGCGCCGAGCCAGTGCGACAGGTTGATGACCTCCGGCCCCGAGACGCCGGGGAAGAAGTACTTGTTGCCGCCGGAGAAGCCCACCACCTCGTGCGGGAACACGGGCCCGACGACGAGGGCGACGTCGTGCTCCACCACCGCGCGGTTGAGCCGTACGCGCACCTCCCGACGCAGCAGCCCGCCGGAGAGCTCACCGACCCGGGTGGCCGGGATCGTGCCCACCGAGGCGAAGTCCGCGGGTTCCCACCAGCGGTGGTTGAGGACCGTCAGACCGGGATAACGCTCGGCGACGGCTCCGGGCCGGTAGCCGAGGTGGGCCGCGAGGGCCTGCTCGTCCATCGCCGCGTGGGTACCGAGCGCGACAAGCGCCGTGAGGCGGCGCACCCGTCCGTGCAGGGCGCGGTGGACGGCGGAGAGCAGCAGCGGCAGTGGGCAGCTGCGGGTGCCATCCGGGATCACCAGGCAGACGCTGCGCCCGTCCAGATCCGCGGCGGCGAGCTGCTCGGAGACGAAGCGCGTCACCTCGTCGTCGGTCAGCAGGCCGCGCGGTCCTCCGGCTGTGGGGACCGGTACAGCCGTGGTGATTGGTCCGGTCGAGGTGGCTGTCGCGGACACCGTCATGGCGGACAGCCGAGCACAGCGGGTGCCGGTTCCGCAACGACGCGGACAACTTGTGGCAACCGATTGCCGTCGGGTCGCCGCACCGCCGACGCTCCACTTTGTGTCAGGCAACTTCGTCGTGTCAGGTGACGTCACCGCGCCGGGTGGCGTTGTCCCGCTCCGTCCGCACCCCGATCGCCTGTTCCCGGTCGACCCGGGGGTGCGGGCGCTCGCCCGGCGGCTGTACGAAACCGTGCGTGACCTGCCGATCCTTTCCCCGCACGGTCACGTCGACCCCTTCCTGCTGGTACACGACGAGGCGTTCGCGGACCCGGCCAGCCTGCTGATCACTCCGGACCATTACGTGACCCGGCTGCTGCACGCCAGCGGGGTGCCGCTGGCGGAGCTGGGCGTCGGACGCGGCCCGCTGTCCGAGGAACAGGCGCGAGCGGTGTGGCGCACGTTCTGCGAGCACTGGGCCGTGTTCCGCGGCACCCCGGTGCGTTACTGGCTGGAATCCCAGCTGGCCGAGATCTTCGGTGTCACCGAACGGCCCGGTCCCGACAGCGCGGACCGGATCTACGACCAGGTCGCCGAGCGGCTCGCCGACGAGGCGTATCGACCTCGAGCGCTGTTCCGCCGGTTCGACATCGAGGTTCTGGCCACCACCGACGACCCCTGCAGCGATCTCGCGGCGCACCGCGCTCTCGCCGCGGATCCGGACTGGCCCGGCCGGGTCATCCCCACCTTCCGCCCCGACCGGTACCTGGAGCCCACCCGAGCGGGTTGGGACGAGGAGGTGCGGCGTCTCGGCGAGGCGGCCGACACCGACGTCGGTGACTACGACGGCTACGTGCGCGCGCTGGAGGCCCGTCGCCGCTACTTCGCCGAGCACGGTGCCACGTCCTGCGACCACGGCCATCCGGATGTCCGGACCGATCCGCTGCCGCTCGCCGAGGCCGCCAGGATCTTCCGTGCCGCTCTGGCCGGGGAGGCGAGCGAGGCCGAGGCCACCGCGTTCCGTCGGCACATGATCTGCGAGTCGGCGCGGATGTCCTGCGAGGACGGGCTGGTGATGACGCTGCATCCGAGCGTGCGGCGCAACCACCACACCCCGACTTCACGCCGGTACGGCCCGGACACCGGGCACGACATCCCGCTGCGAACCGAGTTCACTCAGGCGCTGCAGCCGCTCCTCGATCGCCACGGCACCGATCCCGACTTCCGCCTGGTGCTGTTCACCGTCGACGAGACGGTCTTCTCGCGGGAGATCGCCCCGCTCGCGGGCTTCTACCCGGCGGTGTACGTCGGCGCCCCCTGGTGGTTCCTCGACGCGCCGGACTCCATCCGCCGCTTCCGGCGGGCGGTGACCGAGACCGCGGGTTTCACGCGCACCTCCGGCTTCGTGGACGACACGCGTGCCTTCTGCTCCGTGCCGGTCCGCCACGACATGTCCCGTCGGCTCGACTGCGGCGTGCTCGCCGAGCTCGTCGCCGAGCACCGGCTGGAGGAGGACGAGGCCTTCGAGACCGCCGTCGAGCTGGTGGTGGTCAGGCCGCGAGAGGCCTTCCGTCTGTGACCCGCCCCGCGGCCGTGCCTGCTAGCAGCCCCGTGCCCCCGCCGCCGTCGAGTCGTCCTGCGGCTGTCGCCCAGCCGCTGTCGCGGTCCGGTGGCGACGGGCGGCCGGCGGCTCCGGTACGCATCCTCCATCTCGGGCTCGGCAGCTTCTTCCGGGCCCATCAGGCCTGGTACACCGACCGGGCGCCGGACGCCCGGCAGTGGGGGATCGCGGCGTTCTCCCACCGCCGCCAGGACCTCGCGCACGCGCTGACCGCCCAGGACGGGCTCTACACCCTGCTGACGCGCGGTGCCGAAGGCGACCGCTTCGACGTGATCAGCTCGCTCGCCGCGGCGCACGCGGGCAGCGACCACGACGCCTGGCTGGCGTACTGGCGGCAGCCGGCCCTCGCCGTCGTCACCCTGACGGTCACGGAGGCCGGTTACGCCCGTGACCCCGACGGGGGTCTCGACCTGGCGCGCGGGGACGTCGCCGCCGACATCGCGGCGCTGCGCACCGATCCCGGCGCCCCGGTGATGACGGCTCCCGCCCGCCTGCTCGCCGGACTGCACGCGCGGGCCCGGGCCGGCCGCAGTCCGGTCGCGACAGTGCCGTGCGACAACCTGGCGGGCAACGGCGCTGTGGCCGGGCACGCGGTACGCGAGCTGGCCGCGGCGACCGGACGACCGGAGCTCGTCGCCGCCGCGGACGGCGCCTCGTGGGTGACCACGATGGTCGACCGCATCACCCCGGGCACCACCGACGCCGACGCCGACGGCGCCGCGGTGCGCGCCGCGACCGGCCACGACGACGCCGTGCCGGTGGTCACCGAGCCGTTCTCGGAATGGGTGCTCAGCGGTGACTTCCCGGGTGGGCGGCCCGAGTGGGAACACGCGGGCGCCCGGTTCGTCGCCGACCTGACGCCGTTCGAGAACCGCAAGCTGTGGCTGCTCAACGGCGCGCATTCACTGCTGGCCTACGCCGGTCCCCGCCGCGGGCACGTCACGGTCGCGCAGGCTGTCGCCGACCCACGCTGTCGCGGATGGTTGATCGAGTGGTGGGCCGAGGCGTCCCGCCACCTGGGCCTGCCCGGAACCGAGCTCGACTCCTACCGACAGGCGTTGCTGGGTCGCTTCGAGAACCCGCGCATCCGGCACCTGCTCGCGCAGATCGCCGTCGACGGCTCCCAGAAGCTTCCGGTGCGCATCCTGCCGGTCCTGCGCGCCGAACGCGCCCGCGGCGTGGTGGCGCGGGGCGGAGCCCGGGTGATCGCCGCCTGGATGCTGCACCTGCGGGAGGGGACGGCATCGGTACGCGACGCCGAGGCGGGCCGGGCGGTCGCCGCGGCCCGGGCCCCGCTGCCCGAGGCCGCCCGCCTGGTGCTCGACCTTCTCGGTCCCGGGCTGGGCCGGGACGGCGAGCTGGTGGCGGCAGTGGTCGCGCAGGTGACCGAGCTGGGCGGTCCCTGAGCGTGCGCGCCGCCCCGGACGTGGCGCCTTACCCTGCATCAGTGCAGCAGCGTCCGACGATCTACGACGTGGCCCGCGAGGCGGGGGTCGCAGCGTCCACGGTCTCGCGCGCCTACGCCCGGCCAGGCCGGGTCGCCGCCGAGACCGCGCGCCAGATCTTCGAGGCGGCCGAGCGTGTCGGCTACCGGGCCGGCCGGCTGGACGGACGCGCCCCCGACCCCGTGCGCACGAGGACGATCGGGCTGGTCATCTCCGACGTCACGAACCCGTACTACGGCGAGATCATCAAGGGGGCCTACGCGGCGGCCGACGAGGCGGGCTACCTGCTCACCCTGTCCCACACGCGCGAATCGGCCGCCGTGGAACGACGAACCGTCGACCAGGAGCTTCCCCGGGTGGACGGTTTCGTGATCGCCAGCTCGCGGATGAGTGACTCGGCGTTGCGCATGACGGCCAAACAGAAGGTCGTCGTCCTGCTCAACCGCACGATCCCCGAGGTCAGCTGTGTTGTGACGGACAACGTCCACGGGATGCGCCAGGCCGCGGCGCACCTGGCGGCGCTCGGCCACGAGGGCGTTCTCTACGTGGCCGGTCCCGAGGCGAGCTGGTCGGACGGGACCCGATGGCGGGCGCTGCGGGAGCTGGGACCGGAGCTCGGCCTCGACATCCGCCGGATCGGACCTCAGGTCCCCACGGTGCGCTCGGGCTTCGCGGCCGCCCGTCGCGTCGCGGAGGCCGGGGTGACGGCGGTGATCTCCTACAACGACCAGCTCGCCATCGGCGTCATGAAAGGGCTGCGCAGCCTCGGGCTCGCCGTTCCCCGGGATGTGAGCGTCGTCGGCTTCGACAACATCGTCTATGACGAGATCATCGACCCGGGCCTGACGACCGTCGCGGCACCGCTGCACCAGATGGGTGCGACGGGCGTCCGTAACTGCCTCGCCGTCATCCGTGGGGTGCGCTCGTCGGGTTCCCCCCTGGTACTGCCGGTCACCCTCGTCAGGCGCGGCTCGACCGCCTCGCGCCGTCACGCCTGATCGCGATCTGAGGGGTGGCGACCCGTTTCGGCGCTGGCCGTGGTCAGTGGGTGTCGCGGCCGGGCCGGCCGAGGTCCCGCAGCGTGCGGAACGCCGGGACGAGGGCCTCGTGGAGCGACTCGAAGACCGGGAGCAGCGCGCGGTAGGTGGCAGTGGACGCCGCCTCGGGGCGGTGGCTCTCACCGGCCCGCACGAGGTCGGCCGCGACGTCGAGGTTCTCGACCATGCCGAGGGCGTACATGCCCAGCAGCGCCGCGCCGAAGCTCGTGCCCTCACGGGTCGAGGGGAAGCCAACGTCCATGCCGAGGGCGTCGGTGAGGATCTGCCGCCACAGCGCGCTGCGGGCGAAACCGCCGGTGGCCCGCGTCTCGCGCACCTCGATCCCGGTGGCCCGGATGGACTTCGCGACCAGTGCGAGCTGCAGACAGACCCCTTCGAGTGCCGCCCGGACGAGGTGCTCGCGGCGGTGTCCCCGGGTCAGCCCGACGTAGGCCCCGCGGGAGAGCGAGTCCCAGTGCGGCGCCCGCTCCCCGGTCAGGTACGGCAGCATCAGCAGCCCGTCGGACCCCGCCGGGGCCCGGGCCGCGACGTCCAGCACGGCTGGCTCGTCCTCCAGGTCGGGTGCCAGTGCGTCACGTGCCCACCGCAGCACCAGCCCGCCGTTGTTGATGGCCCCGCCGACCACCCAGCGCTCCGGTGCGAGGGCGTAGCAGAAGAGGTGCCCGGACGGGTCGACGGTCGGCCGGTCGACCATCACCCGGATCGCGGCGCTCGTCCCGATCGAGCAGGACGCGACCCCGCTGTGCACCGCTCCCACCCCGAGCGACGCCAGCGCCCCGTCGCTCGCGCCGACGACCACCGGCGTCGCGGCCGGCAGCCCGAGCGCCCCGGCCGCGGCCGGGGTGAGGCGGGGGAGGACCTCGATCGTCGCGGCGAGGCGGGACAGCCGGGCCGGGTCGATGCCGGCGACGTCCAGTGCCTCGCCGTCCCAGTCGAGGGCGGCCAGGTCGAGCAGCCCGGTGGCGGATGCCACCGAGTGGTCGACGAGCCACTCGCCGCACAGGTCGGCGAGGACGTACTCCTTGATCCCCACCCAGCGGCGCACCGCCGCGAAGGTCTCCGGGTCCTGCTCGCGGAACCACACGAGCTTGGCCAACGGGGACATCGGGTGCGTAGGCGTGCCGGTCCGGCGGTGCAGCTCCAGGCCGTAGGCGGCGCGCAGCCGTTCGGCCTGTGCCGCCGCCCGGGCATCCGCCCAGGTGAGTGACGGGGTCAGTGGCCGGCCGGCGTCGCCGATGCCGATGAGCGTGTGCATCGCGGCGGAGAAGGAGAGGCCGCTGACCCGGTGACCGGCGTCCTGGGCCTGCCGCGCCGCCCCTCTGATCGCCTCGGTCACCGCCCCCCTGATGACGTCGGGGTCCTGCACGGCCTCGCCGGGGTGAGGCTCGAGCAGGGGATAGCCGACCCTCGCACTGGCGTGCTCGCGACCGTCCGGGTCGAAGGCCACGACCTTCGTGGCGGTCGTGCCGACGTCGACGCCGAGGATCACGTCAACCCCGGTGCCGGATGAGGCCGCTGTGGAAGGCCGTCTCATATTCTCCCTGTACCAGAGTAGAAGATCCGGGCGCGGAGGGGTTGCTCCTCATGGTGGACGGCGGGAGGGTCCCTGGCGGTGCCGCGCCGCCTCCTGGGTTCGGACAGCTTGCACGCGCTAAGGCACCAATATAGCGTGTCCTTTGAAAACTAGCGCGAGCTAGTGTCGACGGGTCGCGCGCCTGGGGCCCGCGATTGGGTTTGCATGGGCGGAAAGGCTGAGCAGGATTGACCGAGAGGCTGTCGTCCGCCGTCACAACGTCGAGCTGGTGCGGGCGGACGGGGCGGCGGCGATCACGGTCGGCAACGGCGATTTCGCCTTCACCGCCGACATCACCGGCATGCAGACCTTCCCGGCCTTTCACGACCAGGCCGCCGCCCACCCGGAGAAACGCCTGGCCGTGAACACCGCGACGATGCCGACGTGGGGCTGACCCGCCGTAGGAAACCGGGTTGGTCACCAACTCCTGGCAGGGCAAGTTCCACCTCTAGATGCACTGGTGGCATGCCGCGCACTTCGCCGCGTGGGGCCGTCCCGATCTCCTGGAACGCAGCCTGGACTGGTATCTGTCAATCCTGGATTCGGCCTGCGCGACCGCACAGCGACAGAGTTACGCCGGGGCGCGCTGGCCGAAGCAGGTAGGTCCGGACGGCAGGGAGAGCCCCTCCGGGATCGGGGCGCTGCTCATCTGGCAGCAGCCTCATCTCCTCTACCTCCTCCCCGTCTATCTTCCTTCCCGCCAACGGCGGCCTGCTCGCGGCCGTGTCGCTCATGGTCGCTGGCTGGGAGGGCGCCGGCGCTGACCCCGGGCTTCCCCCGTGACGGAAGCTGGACCATCCGCCACGAAGGCTTCATCGCCTGGCCCTGAACCAGGCGTGGTGTGTGCCGTACTGGCAGCCTGCTGGCACGGACCACTGGCTCCAGCGGCCGGTAGGGCCCCAGGTCAGTCCGACCCGACCCGGGCCGCCGCATCGGCGAACTGCGCGGCGTACAGGCGGGTGTAGGCGCCGTCGGCGTGGAGGAGGTGATCGTGCGTGCCCTGCTCGACGATGGCGCCGTCCTCCATGACGACGATCGTGTCCGCGTCACGGATGGTGGACAGCCGGTGGGCGATGACGAAGGCCGTGCGCCCTTCCCGCAGCCGGGCCATGGCTTCCTGGATGAGAACTTCGGTTCGGGTGTCGACGGAGCTGGTGGCTTCGTCGAGGATGAGGATCGCGGGTCTGGCGAGGAAAGCCCGGGCGATGGTGAGGAGCTGCTTCTCACCGGCGCTGAGCCCGGAGTCCTCATCCTCGATCATCGTGTCGTAGCCGTCGGGCAGGGTTCGGATGAACCGGTCGGCGTGGGCGGCCGTCGCCGCGGCGACGATCTCGTCGCGGGTGGCGCCCCGCGCGCCGTAGGCGATGTTCTCGGCGATGGTTCCGCTGAACAGCCAGGTGTCCTGCAGGACCATGCCGACTCTGGAACGCAGGCGGGCCCGCGCCATCGTGGCGATGTCGACGCCGTCCAGGGTGATGTGACCCTCGCCGACGTCGTAGAAGCGCATGAGCAGGTTGACCAGCGTGGTCTTGCCCGCGCCGGTCGGGCCCACGATGGCGATGGTGTGACCGGGCTCGGCGGTCAGCGACAGGTTCTCGATGAGTGGCTTGTCCGGGGTGTACCGGAAGGATACGTTCTCGAATGCGACCTGACCCGTGACGGTCGATGCCGGCTGGTTCGCCTCGACTGGGTCCGGTGACTCCTCGGGCGCGTCGAGGATCTCGAAGACCCGTTCGGCCGAGGCGGCGCCGGACTGCACGGTGCCGGCCATGCTGGCGAGGAACGCCAGCGGCTGGCTGTACTGGCGGGAGTACTGGATGAACGCCTGGATGTCGCCGATCGTCAGTGCGCCGGCGGCGACCCGCACCCCGCCGACGACCGCGATGAGGACGTAGTTCAGGTTGCTCATGAACATCATGGCCGGCTGGATGGCGCTCGACACCGCCTGCGCCCGGTAGGTCGCCCCGGTCAGCTCGTCGTTGCTCTCCATGAAGACGTCCATCGCCTGCTGGTCGCGCCCGAAGGCCTTGACCAGGGCGTGGCCGGTGTACATCTCCTCGACGTGGCTGTTGAGACGGCCGGTCTGTTTCCACTGCTCCAGGAAGAAGGGCTGGGCCCGTTTGCCGAGCGCCGCCACGGCGACGAGGGACAGCGGGGCGGTGACGAGTGAGATCAGCGCCAGCAGCCATGAGATCCAGAACATCGCGGCCAGCATTCCCGCGATGCTGAACAGCGGGATGACGAACTGCCCGAACACCTGCTGGAGGCTCTGACCGAGGTTGTCGATGTCGTTGGTGACCCGGCTGAGGATCTCGCCGCGGCGCTGGCGGTCGAAATAGGAGACAGGCACCCGGGAAATCTTGATGGCGACGTCCTCGCGCAGTTGCCGGGTGACCCGCTGCACGGCGAGGTTGGCCGTCCACGCCTGCACCACGGCGCACAGCCCAGCGGCCACGTACACCGCGGTCGCGCACAGCAGCACCCGTCCGACCGCGTCGAAGTCGATGCCGGAACCGGCTGCCGCGGCGCCGTCGGTGACACCGGCCGGAGGCCGCGCCGCGTCGGGCTGGCGGCCCAGCGTGCCTTCGACGACAAGGTTGGTGGCGCGGCCGAGCAGCCATGGGCCGGACGCGGTCAGGATGACACTGGCGACACCGGAGACGGTCGTGCCCACGAGCAGTCCTCGCTGCCGGGATATCGTCTGCCACACCCGGCGCACGGTGCCGCGGGAGTCCGCGGACCTGTCGGGCCGGCGCGGGCCGCCCGCCGCGGCGCCGAGGCCCCGGGTGGCGCGATTCCGGGTGGCGCGATTCCGGCTCACGCCGCCTCCGCCTCGGTCATCTGTGACAGCACGATCTCGCGGTAGGTCGCGTTCCCTGCGAGCAGCGCGTGGTGGGTGCCGACGCCGACCACCCGTCCCTCGTCGAGCACGACGATGCGGTCGGCACCGCGGATCGTGTTCACCCGCTGGGCCACGATGACGACCACCGACTCCGCCGTCTCGCGAGCCAGCGCCGCCCGCAGCCGCGCGTCGGTCGCGTTGTCGAGGGCGGAGAAGGAGTCGTCGAACAGGTACACCTCCGGCCGCCCGACCAGGGCGCGTGCGATGGCGAGCCGCTGGCGCTGGCCGCCGGAGAGATTCGTGCCGCCCTGCGAGACCGGCGCGTCCAGACCTTCGGGGAGCGCGTCGACGAACGCCCGGGCCTGGGCGATGTCGAGGGCCCGCCACAGCTCGTCGTCGGTGGCCTCGGGGTCGCCGTAACGCAGATTCGTGGCGACGGTTCCGGAGAACAGGAAGGGCCGCTGCGGGACATAGCCGATCATCCGGCTCAGCAGCGCCCGGTCGAGCGCGCGTACGTCGACGCCGCCCACCAGGACCGTGCCCTCGGACGTGTCGGCCAGCCGGGGGATCAGGCTGAGCAGGGTGCTCTTGCCGCTGCCGGTGCTGCCGATGATCGCGACTGTCTCGCCGGGGCCCGCGGTGATGTTCACATCACTGAGCACGGTCGCCTCCGCGCCCGGATACCGGAATTCCACGCCACGCAGCTCGACGTGCGTGCGCCGGGTGAGAGCCGGCACCGCTGTGGCGGGCGGGAGGGCTGTGGCGGGCGGCACGGCTCTGGCGGGTGGGACGACGGTGCTCGCGGTGCCGAGCACCTCGCGGACGCGTCCGGCGCAGACCTCCGCCCGGGGGAGCATGCGCAGCAGGTAGGTGGCCATGATGGCCGCTCCGAGGATCTGCATGACGTAGCCGAGGAACGCCGACAGCGTCCCGACGCCGATCGCCCCGGAGTCGATGCGCAACGCGCCGAACCACACGACGGCGACGCCGGCGAGGCTCGCGACCGCGGTCGCCAGCGGGTACATCAGAGCCATGAGCTGGCCGGCCCGTACGGACACGTCGGTGAGCAGGGTGTTGACCGCGGCGAAGCGCGCGTGTTCGTGGTCCTCCTGGACGAAGGCCCGGACGACACGCAGCCCCGTGATCTGCTCACGCATGATGCGGTTCACCGAGTCCGTCGTGCTCTGCTGCGTGGCTGACAGCGGTGTCATGCGGCGCAGGATGACCAGGATCGCCGCGCCCAGCAGCGGGGCGATCACGACGAGCAGGAGCGACAGCGGGACGTCCTGGCCGAGTGCGAAGACGACGCCGCCGACGCACATGATCGGTGCTGTGATCATGAACGCGAGGGTGATCTGCACGAGGACCTGGATCTGCGTGATGTCGTTGGTTGTCCGGACGATCAGCGACGGAGCGCCGAAGAGGTGCAGTTCGGTCGAGGAGAAGGACTGCACGTGGCCGAACAGCGAGGCGCGCATGTCACGCGCCAGGTACGTCGCCACCCGGGCCGCCAGCACCGCGGCGGCGATCGCGCACAGGAGCTGCACCAGGGACACCGCGATCATGACACCGCCGACCCGCCAGATGTGGCCGGTGTCGCCGGTCAGGACACCCTTGTCGATCACGTCGGCGCTCAGGTCGGGAAGGTGGAGCGCCGCCGCGGTCTGGACGAGTTGGAGGATGGCCACCAGAGCTGTGGCCCGTCGGTACGGACGCGCGTAGCGCAGCAGCAGGCGAATCAGCACGAAGACTCACAGAGGCGGTCGGGTGGCCCGCGGGACCGTACGCGGACTGAGCGGCTGTAACACTAGCCGGACAGTTCCACTTCCATCAAGGTAGATGCATCTCTGAGGGATGCATCGCTGTTGCTGTAAGGTTGCCATGGACGGATTCGAGCTCTTCCAGTTGGGTCGCAGGCTGATGAAGCTTGGCGAGCAGGCGATCCCGGAGATGGGGCTCCACCGGATGTCCGGTCCGACGCGCGCGGTCGTGTTCGACGTCTTCGGGAACCCCGACAGCTCGATCTCGGAGATCACCGCGCGGGTCAGGTTCCCGCAGAGCCAGGTCTCGGCGTGCGTCGCCCGGTTGCGCGAGGTCGGGGCCCTGGAGACCGTCAGCGACCCCCGCGACCGTCGCAGGACACTCGTCCGTCCCTCGGCCGAGGCGCTGCGCCGTGCCCAGGACCGGCCCTCGGCGCCCATCGACGACACCCTCGCCGCCGCGATCGGCAGCACCGACCCGGCCGACATCCGGCGGGTGAGAGACGCGCTCGAGGTCCTGGCCGGGCTCCTCGACCGGCGCGGACCCGCCGCCGGTGTGCCCTCCGACCCCGGCGCCGCGGGCACGCCCTGACGCGTCGGGCCTGGCGACCATCTGTGCTCAACGGTCGTGGTGCGTGGTGCGCGGCGTGTGCGTGTGGTTCGTGGCGTCGGAAGCGGGCCGGCCGTTGACCGGCTGACGGTCACCGAAAGACTGTGCTAAATAGTAGTTCAGCGGGGCGGCCCGGAGGGTCGTTGTCGCGAAGGGGGATCTGCCGGCGATCGGTGTGAAGGAGTGGTGCTGTGGCGCGTGTCCCACTCCCGTCAGCGCGGACATGGCCAGCCGAGATGCGTGCGGCTGTGGTTCCGCTGTCCGCGGAGGCGCATGGCAGGCCCAGACCGGATCTCGACAACCGGCCGAACGGGCGCGACGTGCTCGCCGCGTTCGCGAACCATCCCGCCCTCGCCCACGCCTACAACACCTTCAACGGATATGTGCAGTACGACAGCACGCTCACTCCGCGGCAGATGGGAATCCCGCGCTGCGGGTGGCGGCACGCCGTGAGTGTGGCTACCTGTGGGCGCAGCATCTGTTCGCGGGCCGGGCCGCGGGGCTCACCGATGAGGCGACGGCACGCGTGGCCTACGGCCCGACGGCTCCCTTCCTCACCCCGGTGGAGAACGCGCTGATCCGGGCCTCCGACGAGGTGCTCGACAGTGGCGTCGTCGCCCGTGCGACCTGGGATGCGCTCACCGCCGAGCTGGATGTGAAGCAGCTGCTTGATGTCATCTTCACGGTGGGTTGTTTCGCGACCATCAAAGCCTTCATGAACTCGGTCGAGATCGACGTCGACCCGAAGATCCCGGACCTGCTGGCCCGATGAGGGTGGCGCATTTCGCCCGAAGCGGTTGACGCGAGTCGGCGTGATGACGTGAACGAGCGGTGCCCCACCACACGGCCACATGCGGCGATGATCGCGGGGGTAGTCGATGAGTGACCCGTCCCGCCCCGTCCGCGGGGCCTTTTCCGCCGGGCGAAACCTGGCGGGGTCCGGTCCGGCAGTGACCGGACGGCAGTCCGGACCGGCATCTGACCGCGGTCCGGACTGCCGCCCGGACCGCGGGCGTGGCGGCGCGCACGGCCCGGGCCGGACCCCGGTCCTCGGCGGGCGTCGCGGTACCGAATCGCTGACTGAGGTGATCCCTGGTGCGTGACGTGCTCAACGATCTCGAGCGGTGGTGGTCGGGGGGAGACACCGTCGGGCTGGCCACCGTCGTCAGCACGTGGAAGTCGGCACCTGGAGGAGAGCAGCGACGTGTCGCCGTTCATCGTCCACTCGAGGGTGCACCGGCGCAGCGCGATCCGCCACACTCCGTCCCGCCGCTCGAGGCGGTCTTGGAGTACTCGCCGTACTCGGGGCCGATCTTCACGACGGGCCCGTGCTCGTCGATCCCGTCCCCGTGGTAGACGCTCGTCATCAACTCGAGATCGTGGCGGTCATGACCGCGGGACTGGTTCATGACGCAGTCGAGGACGGCGATGCGGTCCTTGACGTACTGGACGTCGCGGCGGAGCTCCTTGCGCTCGTCCTCGATGGACATCGTGGTCCTCCCTGAGGTGGCCCGGAGGGCCACCTCACCCGTGGAGCCGTGGGTGTTACCGCTTGTTGAGCTGGCCGGCGTCGACCGGGACGACGGTGCCGGTCACGTACCGGGCGTCGTCCGAGACCAGCCAGGCGATGGCGTTCGAGACGTCCAGCGGGTCCACCGCGTCGACCGGCATCGCGTTGGCCAGCACCCGGGCCAGCTCCGGGGACCCCGCCGTGATCACCGACAGATCCCCGTTCGCGGCCATCGGCGTCTTCACCGTGGTCGGGGCGACACTGTTCACCCGGATGCTGTGCGGCGCCAGATAGTTCGCCCACGACCGCATCAGCCCGACGACACCGTGCTTGGCCGCGGTGTACCCCAAAAACCCCGCCGTCGGGATACCCACCCCGACCAGCCCACCCGTCGAACTGGTCAGCACGATCGCCCCACCCCGGCCCCGCTCGACCATCGACGGGATCGCCACCCGCCCGGTGTTCCACACCCCCGTCAGGTTGACCCCGACGACGTCCGCCCACTGCTCTTCCTCGCTCGCCGCCCCACCCGGCCCGATACCGGCGTTCGCCAGCACGATGTCGACCGGACCCAGCTCGGCGACACCATCCTGAAACGCCTTCCCCAGCGCCACCACGTCACGGACGTCGGCCTGCCGCGCCACGATCCGCCGCCCCGTCTCCCCGACCTCCTTCACGGTCTGCTCGAGGTCGTCCGGAGTCGCCATCGGGTAGGGCACCGAATCCATCTGGGCACACAGGTCCACCGCGATGATGTCAGCGCCCTCCCGCGCTAACCGCAACGCATGACTGCGACCCTGGCCCCGCGCCGCGCCGGTGATGAACGCGACCTTGCCGTCAAGCTTTCCCATCTACGTCTCC
>NZ_KB891220.1 GCF_000373365.1 Parafrankia discariae | reverse complement strand
CCGCGAACCCCGCAGATGATCAGAGTCAGATCAGTGTCAGATCACCGTCAGACGCCCTGGACTTCACTCGGACCCGAACAGCCACCCGAACACCAGCGCCCCTATTCCGGCAGCTGCGTGTATCGACATCCCGCGTGGAGGAACCGAGTGCCTCAGCCCCGTCCCACCCGCGTCGAACAGCCGCGGATCATTCCGCTCACCGTCTGGCCCACCACCACCCCGGGAATCCCCGGGTCTCTGCCCGCCGAGGCCGCGGCACGTGCCATCGCGACCTTCAGCAACACCGGAGATCTCGTTATCGGTATCGACGACACCGGAATCCTCATCGGCGCCGCCGACTACCTCCACCGCCGCTACACCGCGCTCCACCGCACCGCCACCACACCGGTAATCACACACTGCCGGGAACGCGGCGCCGGACTCATCATCGACCACCCGCCCATAGCCGGTCCGGAAAGCCTTCTCTCCGACCTGAGCATGCTCGCGGGACTACTCCGCCCGGGGGGCTATCTCCTCACCGTGCACACCCCCATCGGCGGGGTGAACGACCCGCTCGCGGACACCATTATCGCCGCCCGCGCCACCGGCCTGCGCTACCTCCAACACATCATCATCCTCACCGCCCCCATCCACGACAGCGAACTCCACCCACATACCGAAGGGCTCTCAGGGGGCGGGCTGTTGGAGCCCGTCCACACCGACCTCGCCGTGTTCACCCGGCCCGGCGGTGCGCGTGGCTGACCCGCACACCCCTATTCCGCTCACCGTCTGGGCGGTGTCGCAGACCCACCCCCGCTTCCAGCGACTGCACCGCTACACCCCCGAATCCATGGCGCACCCCGCCCGCATGCTGCCCGCCCTCGCCCGCCACATCATCACCACCTTCACCAAGCCGGGTGATCTCATCGTCGACCCCATGTGCGGCATCGGCACCACCCTGGTGGAGGCGGCCCATCTTGGCCGCCACGCCCTCGGGATCGAATACGAACCCCGCTGGGCCGCCATCGGCCGCACCAACGCCACCCTCGCCCACACCCACGGCGCCACCGGAGGCATCCAGCTCATCACCGGTGACTCCCGTCGCCTGCCCGCCCTCGCTCCCGAGGGCATGCGGGGAACCGCCGCGCTGGTCCTCACCTCACCGCCGTATGGGAAAGCGACCCACGGCGCGGTCGACGCCGACCGGATACACGGAGTCCGCAAACGCGACTACACCTACAGCAATCAGCGGGGAAACCTCGCCGCCGCCGACCTCACCGACCTTCTCACCGGATTCACCAGCATTCTCACCGGCGCCGCGGCGCTTCTCCGCCCCGGCGGACTGGTCGCGATCGCGGTCCGCCCCTACCGCCAGGACGGCGAGCTCATCGACCTCCCCGGCGCCATCCTGCACAGCGCCAGCGGGATCGGCCTCGTCCGCGCAGGGCGCGCCGCGGCGCTGCTCGCCGGCCTGCGTGAGGACCGCCTGGTGCCCCGCACGACCTTCTTCGCCCTCCACAACGCCCGCACCGCCCACGCCGCCGGCACCCCCCTCCACGCCACCGCCCACGAGGACATTCTTCTCCTCAGATCCGCCCAGTAAGACCCGATAGGGCGCTGACCTGCACACACGTGATCTGACGGTGATCTGACACAAGTTGCACACGCAACATCAGTCAGATCACCGTCAGATCAGAGTCAGATCACCGTCAGATCGCTGTCGGGTCCCGCGCCGCCCCGGGCCCGCCCGCTCGTCGCCCGATCGGGGCGAGCGAGCCCCCTCCGGGGGTGCCTGGGGCGGTGCGGCACCCCCCGCTCGATCCCGGGCGTCCTCGGGATCATTCCGCGCCCGCCGCGGAGTCTTCCCAGGCCCGGCCAGAGGAGAACCCACGCGTCCTCGCGAGGAGTCGAGTGAAAACGTGGACCGAACAGGACATAGAACGACTCGGCGCGACGGTCGGCATCGTCGTCGCCGGTGAAATCCTCGGAATCGGCCGGACGAAATCCTACGAACTCGCCGCCCGCAACGAATTCCCCGTCCCCGTCCTCCGCGTCAAGGGCCGATATCAGGTCCCGACCGCACCCCTGAAACATCTTCTCGGACTTCGTAAAGAAAATGGTGGATCGGCTTGACAGGAACCGAAACGGCGAGCCTGAATCGGATGCGGCACCGGACGGCATATCCGATTATCCGGCCGGGCGGCGCCCTACCCTTCATATTCTTCTGCTGGAGTGCCCGTGACGAGCCCCATGGCTAACCCGAACGGAACTATCTACAAACGGTGTAGCTGCCGAGACCCCCAGACCGGTCGGCAGCTGGTGAACAGGTGTCCGAAGCTGCGGAGGAAGAACGGGGCCTGGCATTCTAGCCACGGCACCTGGGCCTATCGCATTGACCTTCCGCCCGCCGGCGGTCGGCGCCAGGAGGCCCGCCGGTCCGGCTTGGCCACGCGCGACCAGGCTAACGCCGAGATCAGGAGCATCCAGGATCTCCTGGCCATTCCTGGCAGTGACAGTCATGGTGTCGGCCAGATCCGTACGCTCATCCTCGACGCGCTCAAGGCCGGGGATCCGTTGCCCGACCCCGCGGTCGTGAAGGAGCGGTACCGGCGCCGCGCGGACCTCAACCCGCAGATCACTGTCGCGGACTGGTTGAACACCTGGCTGGCGGGACGGCGCACCATCCGGCGGTCCACCCGCGAAGGCTACGAGATAACGATCCGCATGCACCTGGTGCCCTTCATCGGGGATATCCGTCTCGATCAGCTGACCGTCGGTCATCTCGATGACCTGTTCGACCGGATCGACATCCGTAACGAAACGATCCGGCGGATCCGCGCCGGGAAAGACCCCGAACTCCGCGCAAGGTTCAAGGGCCAGAAAGTCACCAGCGACGCCTACAAGCAGCGGATCCGCGCCACCCTTCGCGCCGCGCTCAACCACGCCATCCGCATCGGACTGATCACGTTCAATCCTGCGGCCTGGGTGGAGCTACCCTCCGGGAAACGCCCCAAGGCACTGCTGTGGACGACAGAACGCGCCGCCCGCTGGCAGGCCACCGGCGAGATCCCCTCGACCGTGATGGTCTGGACTCCCGCCCAGACCGGCGCTTTCCTCGACCACGCCGAATCACGGAACGACCGGTACTACGAGCTGTATCACCTCATCGCCCACCGCGGCCTTCGCCGCGGGGAGGCCTGCGGCGTCCACTGGACTGACCTCGACCTCGACGAGGCCAACCTCACCATTCGCTGGCAAATCACCCAGCACGGCGCGGACACCGTGATGGGCGCCCCGAAGTCCGACGCCGGAGACCGGCAGATCTCCCTCGACACCGACACCGTCACCGTTCTCCGTCACCGCCGCGCCCGCCAGAACGCCCACCGGCTCTCCCACGGTGAGCACTGGACCGACAACGGTCTCGTCTTCACCGAACCCAACGGCGCGCCTCTCATCCCCGACGATGTCACCTCCCATTTCAAGGAGCTCGTCACCGCCGCCGGTCTGCCCCCCGTCCGCCTCCATGACCTGCGTCACGGCGCCGCCACCCTTGCCCTCGCGGCCGGCGCCGACATCAAAACCGTCCAGGAACTCCTCGGACACGCCAGCATCACGATCACCGCCGACACCTACGCCCACATCCTCCCCGAACTCGCCCGCGAAGTAGCCGAGAACGTCGCCCGCCTCATCCCCCGCCAGAAAACCGCACCCACCATCAAGGCATAGCCGCACAGTGCTGATGGCCGGGCAACGTCACGTTGTCCGGCCATCAGCGCGTCGGAGGACACCCGGCAGCCCGCGTCGCCGAGGCGTGAGGGCTACTCGACCACCTGGCCAGGCTGCGCCGGCCGGACCGCGGTCCACGCCCTGCGGCTGGCCTTCCGACCTGCCGTTCGCTTGCGGGACGCGATCTGGCACGCCCGGCAGCGCGTCGTCGTGTGGCGCCCCCGGGATGGGGCCAGAACGACCCCGGCTCGATGATCTCCTCGCCCTCGCCGTGAGGGGGTTCGAAGCGGCTCGATCCCCCCCACCCGGCGTCGTCCAGTACGGCGCCACCCCGGGCCTAGTCCGCTTGATCATCACCAGACGGGCCTCGTCATCGATCAGCACCGCCCGAACCGACCGGCGTACAACCGGCCACACCGCCATCAGCACCGGCTCGGCAGCCATCGCCCCTCGCCAGGCGACACCGAACAGATCTCGCCGCTGCGCACCCCGACCCTCCGAGACCCGTCACAAGACCTCATCGTGCCCACCCCACCCCACCCCTTCCCGCCAGGGGCGACCCAGAGCACAGGTATCCGCGCGACGAGGACGCTCCATCAACCGGGATCGAGCGCCCCACCGTTCCGCCCCAGTCTCTGCGAGGCGGCGGTGCGGGTTCACACCGCCGACGATCCCGATGGGTCCAGGCCACGGCACGACGAAAGACCGAACTGATGCCGAGCCGGGATGCCCGGCAAACACGCTAAGATAGCGTGCTGGCGACCTGCCGGAGGGTGCCGTCAGCAACCCGCCCGACATGGGCCACGCCGGCGAGCAAGGGAAGACAGCGGCAGAGAACCCGCATCCACTGTCACGGCATGGACACCAGGAACCAGCGCACCGATGCCGCCATGTCCGCGTTTCGAGCCCGCCATCGGCCCTGGCGGCACCATGAACGTCCGATCCCACCCCGCGGTGGCCATGGGGGTGGGATGGCGGACCGGCCACCGTCAACCGGCGCGCGCCGTTCTTGCCACAGTCCAGCAACCCGGGACCACTGATAGTAACGGAACGTAACCGCTCTAGGGGCGGCGTCGGGGCCGCAGATCCCGACCCAGCCACCCAAAGAGGACGCCCCACCGATGATCGTTCTGAGCACGAACCTGCCGAATGCGCACACAATGCGCACACAAACCCGGTTTGATCTTGCCAAAATGATCTTTGACTTTGCAAAACCGCAGGTCAGGGGCCATCTTTCTGGAGCCGGCGAGGGGACTCGAACCCCTAACCGCCCGATTACAAGTCGAGTGCGCTACCAATTGCGCCACGCCGGCCAGGGTCCACACGATACCGGACGGCTCCCGCACCCCGGGCGATCGCGGGGCATGGCATCTTCCCGCGTCGGCCATCCATCCGACACGGGCGATCTTGCCGGACGCGCCCCGGGCGGTGCGGGTGGCCTGGAGTCCGGAGCTCTCGATCATCCGCTGTGACCGGCTCCGCCCCGGTCGGGCACGGACATGCAGGTCAGGGCGGTATTCGGATGCCTTTTGTGATCCCCGGTGTCAATCACCGCGGGAAGAGGTGGGTTCCCCGCTATGATTCCGCCGTACCCGCCGCACCAGCGGGTCGAAGGGGGCTGACGTACGGTGCAGATGGAAACGACGACCGTTATGGTCGTGGATCTCGTGGGTTCAACCCGCGCCATCGCGTCGGTACCACAGATGCGCATGGATGAGCTCATGGCCGAGGCTGTCCTGCCGATTCGCCGGGTTGTGGAGGAAAACGGTGGCGAGATCATCAAGTTCACCGGTGACGGCTACCTGACGGCTTTCCGGTCGGCCACCCGTGCGCTTCACGCCGCCGCCCAGATCACCGATCTGTTCGTCTCCAGCCCCCGGCTGCCGATCGGCGAGTGGCTTGCGGGCTGTCGCGTCGCGATCCACACCTGCGACACGACGAGGTTCGAGGATGACCTGCTCGGTGAGGGCGTCGTCGTCCCGGCGCGGATGGAGAAGCACGTTCCGACGAACGTCGTGTACGTGACGTCGACCGTCCGAGATGCCGCGAAGTCGGCGGAGTTCGACTTCGAGCCGGTCGGGGAGCTGGCTCTCGGCGGGATACCGCGGCCCGTCCAGGTCCACCGCCTTGTCGCCGAACGCTATCGCGGCATCGAGCGCGACACCTTTCTCACGGTGACGGATCTGGTCGGTTTGAACGCACTCGCGGCCCGGATTTCGTTGACCGCGCTGAACGAACGGCTTCGGGACTGGGTCTCCATTCACCGCGAGGCGCTGGGCTCGACCCGGGGCCGGCTTCGGTCCGTCGCCGGTGACAATGTGTTGTCGACGCACGGCAGCGCCGACGAGGCGGTGAGTTTCCTTCTCATGCTCGACCGGCTGGCGCGGGGGCGGAGAATCGCCGGCGGCACGGAACCACCCGCGGCGGCACCTCGTGGCGCGGCATCGGACGAGCGCGCCGGCGAGCCCGCCGGGCCCCGGCCCGCGCGCGTCCCCGTGCCGGCGGCACGCGACGAGCCCGCGTCCGAGGCCGGGCCCGTGCCCAGGTCCGTGACCGGCTCCAAGCCGGTGGACGTCGACGATGCCGCCGGTGATGACAGCCGGCCCCCGTTCACGTTCAGCGCGGTCATCGCGCACGGGGATCTCTTCGTCCCCGATTTCGGGCTGGCCGGGCCGCTGGTGAGCAGCACCTGCCGAACGCTGCAGGCCCTCGAACCCGGCACGAAGATCATCACGGATGGGGTCCTCCAGCTTCTCACCTCCGGGCGGGGCGCCTTCGGCCCCGAGCTGCCTCCCGTCCCGGGCGGGCTCACCGATCGCTACCACCTGCTCGTAGGTCCCGAAAGCAGCCTCGTGGACGGGGGCGACGAGGCTCGCGTCGTGAAGTGACCACCGCCGCGACGCTCCACGGCCCAGGTGAACGGCCCGTACCCGGCCGCCGGTCCGGCCACAGCCTCAGCCCCGATCCGCTACCGACCGCGGGCCCGGTTGTACAACAGCGCGCGGCTGTTCGACATGACGCGGATTTCCTGCCCCACCGCCGCGACGGATCAGCTCAGGCCCGCGGCGAGAAGCGCGCCGACGAACAGACATCCGAGATGCAGCGACTGGTCAGCCAGATATACTCCGTTAATGCCTCCGCTGTTGAGCTCGGCGAACCGCGGAGCTCCCGACCGGCGCAGCAGCCAGCGCACCGGCCACCTGCGGTCGATAAAGGCGTGCGTCACGATCGACCAGCTCAGTGCGGCTGTCACGCCCGGGAGGCGCAGCGGCACGTCGACAATCAGGAGACTCGCCAGGGCCGCGCCGACGCACAGATGGTAAGCGAATAGATGAGCTGCCATGGCTCGGGCGGCGGGCCATCCACGCCCGCCCTTCTCCCTCGCCTGCCAATCTGTCTGCGCGACGTGATCACCCAGATGATGGCCCGTGTATAAGGCAATGAACGCAGCACAGAACACCATGGCATCGGTCATCGACGTGGCCCCCTCCCGCCGAAATAACAGTAGGGCAGACCAAGGGGGAAGATCAGGACTTCGGGCCGGAACCGGTGATTCACGACGTGCCAGGCCGGCATCTCGGGCGGCGCGGGCCCGTGTGCCCCTCCCTCACCCGGGAGGACAACGCCATCAGGCCGGGTCAGCCCCGCGGGGATTCAGGACACTCTCCCCCAACGGGACAAAATTCCCCGCTCGCTCGGCCCGGGAACACCCCGATCGCGGAACTGTGGCGGGTGAGTTTGAGTCCAGGGACTCACTCACCCGCCACACATCGGGCTACGGTGCCTTCAGCTGGTGGGGTGGGGGGTCAGCGGGTGGCGGTGGAGGTGACCGGGCCGGAGAACAGGAGGTTTCCGTTCAGGTCGTGGGCGGTTGCCGTTCCGGCGGAGGTGAACGCGTCCCTGCTGCTGAAGGTGGCCGAGTGCTGGATGTCGATGGAACCGATCACCGTTCCGTTCGGACCGGGCAGGGTCCGGACGAAGGCGTAGGTGAAGGTCCTCGGCCCGGTCGAGTGCCAGGTACCCCAGAAGGTCCCGGTCGGCGTGGCGACGGCGAAGCGGCTCTTCGGCAGGAACAGCAACTGGACCGGTTCGGTGGCACCGAGTGCCGTCGTGGCCGTGCCCGTCCAGTAGCCCACCGGGCTGTAACTGCCGCCACCACCGCCGTTGGTGGTCGTGCTCGCGGCTCCGGCGACCGGCGCAACGCCGACCGCCAGGGCGAGTGTGCCCGCCAGAGCCGCCAGCAACAGCGCCGCCCGCGCGGAGGCGAGACGGACGCGAGGTCGCAACATACAGGTTTCTCCTTTGCCGTGGACATCAAGGTGCCTGAACACCGTCGACCGGCTCGAAGAAGCCCCGGAAACGCGATTCCGCGTGCGCGCTCAGGCGGCGCCGCGCACGCGCACGATTCCGGGACCAGGAAACGGGACACCACCCCCCCGGCCGTGGTGTTGGGGGTTCGTGCCGGCAGTTCACACCGGCGCTGCCGGCACGAACGTCACGGGCACGAACCCCCGACCACACGGCTGGTAGGACCCGTCGGTCAAGGAACCGGGAAGCGAAACTCCGACGGAAAGCAACTGAAGCCGGAGACATCGTCACCCGAGCTGAATGCGCGTGTCCAGTCTCCCGCCGGAGGATCAACCACACGCCAGTCGGCGCCGACCCAGCTCACCTCGACGCGCATCGTGGTCGTGACCGCGCCACCACCGTCCACGGCGCGGGTGAGCAGGTATCGAATCGTTGCTTTTCTGGACGAATAACGCTCGACCTCCCATCCGATGATCTGCACCTGGTACCAGGAGGTACCCCCCGGCCCCTTCCCACCCCCCGCACCGGAATTCCCGCCAGGCGCGCCGACAGCGCTGTGAACACCGTGAGCACCGACAGCGCCGGTTACACCGCTCACACCGGTCGCCCGGTGGGCGAGGTTGATCGCGGCGAGGACAGCACCCAGTGGTGAGCGTTCGAATCCCGCGACGGCGTGCTCCCCCAGCACCCGCGGACCGGCGGAAGGGCTGCACGGCAGCCGGACACCGTCCGCGTGGTCATAGAAGAAGACGTCGGACATGGTGACGGCCCGATATCTCGTCCAGGTCCGGAGCAGCAGGTAGGTGGATACCCCAAAGACGACCGCGGCCTCGGTCGTCAGCAGAAGGAGGGTCATACGATTCCCCCAGGCGCGATCTCCCGGCAGCCGGCGGGTGGTGGCAGGTCCGCCGGGTCGGCCGGTGGCAGATCGGCCAGCTCGGGATGCCGGTCCGCGCCGGCGGCCATCCGGGCCGCGGCGAGCAGGGCCCGGGCGACCTGCGCCCATTCGCTGCTGTCACCGCCGACCGCGCCCCGGATCGTCTCCAGGCTGTGCAGCTCGTGGGAGAGCCCACCGGCCACGTAGGCCGGCATCCGGACCATGACGGCGGGGCGCTGGCTGTTCGGCGGATCCTCCACCTCGATGGGGTGCTCCCAGTCGACATAGATCTCCATTTCGACGCCGGGTACCCGGCTCTTGCGCGGACGCGGCGCGTCGAGGTCATGGCTGGGCATGTCCACCTCCTGGCGTCCCCCCGGCTGATGAGTCCGCTTTCCTGGTCGGGTCGGGCCCGTCATGGCTCGTCCGGCAGGTCGCCGGAGAGAGCCAGTTCCAGTGCGTGGCGTACGAGATGGACCAGGGTCGTCTGCGCGCTGTCCGGGCGCCGGGCGTCGCAGTACATCAGCGGACGGTGCGGTGCCAGGTCCGCCGCGTTGCGGACCATGGGCAGCGGGTACTCGTAGGTGTTCGCGTCGAATCGGTTGACGGCCACCAGGAACGGGACCCGGCGGTTCTCGAAGAAGTCGATGGCGGGAAAGGAGTCCGCCATCCGGCGGGTGTCGACGAGCACGACCGCGCCGATCGCGCCGCGGACGAGTTCGTCCCACATGAACCAGAAGCG
This sequence comes from Parafrankia discariae, assembly GCF_000373365.1. Lineage (NCBI taxonomy): Bacteria > Bacillati > Actinomycetota > Actinomycetes > Frankiales > Frankiaceae > Parafrankia > Parafrankia discariae. Next base: position 53,518 of record NZ_KB891220.1, on the reverse strand, counting down.
GTCCTGGCCGGGCGTGCCGAAAAGGTAGAGGATGATGTTGTTGCTGAGAGTGAGACGACCGAAATCCATGGCGACGGTGGTGGTCGTCTTGCCGTGTACGGCGCTGGTGTCGTCCACGCCGAGGCTGGCGCTGGTCAGCGCCGCCTCGGTGGTGAGCGGCTCGATCTCGCTCACCGACCCCACGAACGTCGTTTTGCCTACTCCGAACCCACCGGCTACGAGAACCTTGACAGCGGTGGGTGCCCGCTTAGAGACGGGTGAGACCATGCAGAACCCTCCGTAGGAGTTCCGGACTGGGCCGATCTGGATTTTCCGGGCGGTGGACGGAGACCATTCCGTCGCGCGCCATGTCGTCGATGAGGACTCGCACCACCATCAGCGGCAGTTTGAGCCGGGCGGAGATCTCGGCGATCGAGTGGATTCGCATGCACAGGATCGCGATGTCGTGTTCCTCGGGGGCGAGCCGGCCGCGCCGCCGGATCCCCGCCATTCCCGCGTCGGTCGTCGCGACCAGCGCGACGAGTTCCAGCGGGACGGCGGGTGCGGTGCGCCCCCTGGTCACCGCGTAGGGCCGGACCAGCGGCTCGGACTCGTCCCAGCTGTCGCCCGGTGCTCCTGACCCGGACCAGTCGCCAGCCACCCTGTTCCACCTCCCTGCGTGACGCGGTGCCGGCTCAGGACGGAAGGGCAGCCCGCATCTGACTGCGCAGCTCCGGGGTCAGGAACCTGCCGGCCCGGCTGACGAGATGGGCCATCTCGTAGGCGATCTGACCGACGTCGGCGTCGGCCGTGCTGGAGACCGCCAGGCAGGCGCTGTGGCCCACCGCGGTGATGAACAGGTAGCCGTTCTCCATGTCGACCATGGTCTTGTTGACCTGGCCCCAGCCGTGCTGGCGGGCCGCTCCGCGGGCCAGCGCGTCGAATCCGGAGGCGACCGCCGCGAGCTGGTCGGCCGCGGCCCGGTCGATGCCGGTGGAGGTGGCCAGCAGCAGGCCGTCGGAGGACAGGACGACCGCGCAGAGGATGTCGGGCACCGTCTCGCGAAGTCGGTCGAGCAGGAAGGACAGGTCAGGCTGTCGGGGCACGGCTCATCTCCCGTCGAGGTCGTCGGCGTCGCGCATGCCGCGGTCGAAAGCTGTGGTGAAACGCTGGGCGAGCGCGCGGGCGGCCTCCGGGTCGGGCGCGCTGGCCACCTTCTGCGGCAGCCGCTCGGCGGCGGGGTCATCGCGCAGGCTCTTGGCGAGGTGCGCGCCGCGCTGCCGGCGCGGCAGGTCCTCGAGCCGTGGGTGGCCGCCGGTGCCGGGCGGCCCGGCCGGTGCCTGCGCGCCGTCGTGGCCGCGCAGCGGTCCGAACAGTGGGTCGAACAGCCCGCCGTCGGCCAGGTCCGCGGCACTGCGCGCGACCATCCCGCCGGGACGTCCCTCGGGCCGGCGACGCGACGGGGCGTCGAGACCGCCGTCCGTGAGGCCACGGCCGAGGCCGTCGTCGAACCGGTCGTCGAACCCCCGGTCCAGGCGGAGCCCGCGCGGGTCTTCGAGGTGCCGGTCGGTCTCGAGGTGCCGGTCGGTGAGGTCGCCGCCGTGTCCACCGGCCGCGTGGGGATCGCCGTACCGGTCGGCGCGGGGGTCCGGGCCGTAGCCGACGGTTCGGGGATCGTCCCCGTACCGGCCGGCGGCGGTGTCCTCCCCGTACCGGGCGGTGTCCTCCCCGTACCGGGCGGCGGCGGGGTCGGCGCCGAGGGCACCGGTGCGGGGGTCGTCCTGGTAGCCGCTGCCACGAGGGTCTCCGCGGTAGCCGCCGTCGCGGGCGTCAGCGCCGTAGCCGGCCTGGCGCGCCTCGGCGCCGTAGCCACCGTCACGGCCGTCGCGGCCGTAGGCCGTCGCGTGTTGGTCCTCGCCGTAGCCGACCGCGCGCGGGTCCTCGCCGTAACCGGCGCCGCGCGGGTCGCTGTGCCGGCCACCGGGCCGGTCGTCGCCACCGCCGGGACGAACCTCGCCGGAGCGGGCCTCGCCGGGACGGGTCTCGCCGGAGCGGACGTCGCCGCCACCGGCGCGAACGTCGTCGGGGGCCTCGGGTCGCAGCCGGGCGGAGGCCCGGTGCGGGACCGCGGCGACCGCTCCGGCCAGCGCGAGTTCCTCGGTGGGGGTGGGCCCGGCCCGCCGGCCAGCAGGATCGCCCGGCGCGCCGGGACCCGTTCCGCCGCCGCCGGTGCCCGGACCGGAGCCGCCGTACACGGTGCCGCCCGCCGAGCCGCCCGCCGCGAGCGCCGCCGGCTGGCGGGCGCCGTTCGCCCCGGCGGCCGGCAGGGAGGCGGTCTGGTGCGGGACCTCGGTGTGGATGAGCCCGGCCGGGATGATCGTGACGACGTGGACGCCCCCGTACACGCTGGGCTTGAACCGCACGGCGATCTTGTGCCGGGCGGCGAGCCGGGCGACGACGAACAGGCCGATCTGGCTGCCCTGCGTCGAGGCCTCGAACGGCGGCGGGTTGGCCATCCGGTGGTTGGTCGCGGCGTAGGACGCCGGGTCGAGGCCGACGCCGCGGTCCTCGATCTCCACCGTCCAGCCCTGGCCGACCCGGCTGGCCTGCACGGTCACCGGGGTGTCGGGCGGGGAGAAGGCGGTGGCGTTCTCGATCAGCTCGGCGAGCATGTGGGTCAGGTCGCCGACGGCCGATCCGACGATCTCGACGTCCGCCGTCGGCAGGTGGACGTTCACCCGGGTGTAGTCCTCGACCTCGCTGGCCGCCGCGCGCAGCACCTGGACCAGGCGCACCGGCCCGCGGAAGGTCCGTCCCGGCTGGCCGCCGGCGAGGACGATCAGGCTCTCCGCCAGCCGCCGCATGCGGGTGGCCTGGTGGTCGACGCCGAACAGCCGGGTGAGGACCTCGCCGTCCTGCTGGTCGCGCTCAAGCTCGTCGATCAGCCGCAGCTGACGCTGGATCAGTCCCTGGGTGCGCCGGGCGAGTGTCTGCAGGATGGCGCCGACGCTGCGGCTCTCCGCCACCTCGTAGGCCGCCGACACCGCGGACGAGTAGGTCACGTTGAAGGCACGGGCGACGTCGCCGATCTCGTCGCCGGTCGCGGTGGCGAAGGCCGGCGGCTCGGCGGCCGGGTCGATGGGATGTCCCTGCCGCAGCTTCGAGGTGACCGCGGGCAGCCGGCGCTGGGCCACCTCCAGCGCGCCGGACCGCAGCGCGCGCAGCGCGCCGACCAGCCTGGTCGCGACGCCGACGGACACCGCGATCGACAGGGCGACCACGCCGGCGGCGAGCAGGCCGGAGAGCAGCGCGCTGCGCAGCGCGGCGTCGGCGAGTGAGGCACTGCGGTGCTCCAGGTCGTCGACGACCTGCCGCTGCACCTTGCGGAACTGTTCGCTCTTCGCGCCGCTCGCCGTCGCCCACGCGGTGAAGTCGACGCGCTCGCCGCGCAGCACCCGGTCGCGCAGGTCGGTGACGGGGTTCAGCGTCGGGCCGACGACGCTGTCGTACAGGGCCAGCTGCCCGGGGGTGGCGGAGGAGCGGAACTGCGTCGTCCAAGCCGCCTCGGCGCCGATCGCCGACTGGACCCGGGTGGCGCTGTCGGGCACCACGCTGCCGAGGACGGCCGCCGCCGAGACGTACCCGTACTGCTGGCTGATCGCCTCGCTGGCCCGGGAGACCGCGGACAGTGCGGTGGCCCCGCGCACGACCTCGGTGTCCTCACTGCCGATGCCGACCATGGCGGCGCCGACGTCCAGCCAGGAGGAGATCATCTGGTTGAAGGTGACGGTTCCCGGGCCGGGCTGGAGGGTCTGCGCGTCGACACCGGCGCGCACCGTGGCGAGCCCGGCCATCTGGTTCCGCGCGGCCTCGACCGCGTCCCGGACCTGGTTACGCGGGCCCGCCGGCAGCTCGTCGGCTGTCCCGGTGACGGTCGCGAGGGCCTCGTCGACCGGGCCGCGCGCGCTCGTCGACCGGGCCGCGAACTCCCGTTCCCGGTAGCCGGAGCCGACCAGGCTGGAGACCGCGTACCGCTCGGACTGCAGGGCGTAGACGAGGTCGTTGACGTGGATGAGGAAACGGGCGGCGGTCCTGGTCTGGTCGCTGGCCCGCTGGGCCGCCAGCTGACCGGTCACGACCCAGCTGCCGAAGCCGACCAGGGCCAGCAGTGGCAGAAGCAGGACCAGGGTGATCTTGTATCGGATGGGCCAGTTCCGCACTCCGCCACCTCTCGTCGGGGACGCGGGGGTCCTCAAGACATCCAGTCGGCCGACGGGACCGGGGGGAGGCAGGAGGGGAGTAGCCACGCCCGACTGCGGACGCGCTCGGTGGCGTGGCGACCTCGCGCTGACGCCAACGGCCACCGAGAGCGACGCTGAGCAGCTGTTCCGATCCCGTCGGCAATCAGGACGCTAACCGTGCGGGGTGCTCTACCGGAAGAGTAATCATGTGACGCTTTAGGGACGTCGTGTCCTGTTCATGCCATTACCGCGCCCACCGGACGCTCGATCCGTCGTCCGGTCGCCCGTGCGGTCGCCGCGACGGGCCCCGGTGGCGCCCGGCTGGCCGAGTCGTGCCACCGGACGGGCCGCGCCCGCCGCCGAGGAGGCGCCGGACGCCGAGGCCGCGGCCGCGGGGACCGCCGGGGACGACCCGGCCGCCGGCGCGGCCGCGGCCGCCGCGGCGGAGCCGGGCTCGGGCGACGCCGGAACGGGAACCGCTGGCAGGGCGGCCGCGCGGCCACCGCGGCCGGCCGCGAGCGCCCCGCCGCGGACCCCACCGAGCACCCCGCCGAGCGCGCCGTCGAGGCCGCCGTCCGGTCCGCCGTCCCAACGGCCGGCCCCGGCGCCCCGGGGCAGGTAGCCGGCCCGCGCGGCGGCGGCGCCGAGCTGGAAGCGGGTGAGCACGCCGAAGCGTTGGCACATCTCCGCCACGTCCCGTTTCACCGTCCGGTCGGAGACACCGAGCTCCCGGGCCGCGCGGCTGTCGTCGAGCCCGCTGTCCAGCAGCTGGAGCAGGGCGCGCTGGCGGCGCACCGTCGCGGGCTCGTCCAGCTCGACCTCACCCGACCCGCGCCGCGCCGCCGCGTACTGGGTGCGGGTCACCATGTCCGCGATCGCCCGGACCAGCGTCGGGGCGACAACCGCGAACGCGCCGTCGTCGAGGTCGTCGTCGCGCACCGGCACGAGCGCGGCGGTACCGTCCCAGACGATCGCGCGCATCGGCAGTGCCGGCAGCACGTGGATCTGCCCGATCGGCGGCAGCCGCCGTCCCTGGTTGCGCCGACGCGCCGCCGCGACCGCGCCCGCCGTCCACACGCTGACGACGCGCACGCCCCGGCCGGCGGCCGGCACCAGCAGGTCCGGGACGTCCCCGCCGAGGCCGGGTGGCGGCGGCCCGGTCAGCAGGAACCGGACGGACTGGGTCGATCTGCGGGTCAGCTCCGCCATCCGGGGGAAGATCTCGTCGCGGCCGAGGAGCTGCACGCCCGCGTTGGTCCCCGCCCGGCGCCGTCCGGCGACATAGTCGCCGAACAGGCCCGACCGGTAGAGCTGCGCCCGTTCGTCGGCCATCCGGGCCCGCTCGGCGACCAGCGCCGCCTCGCGCACGGCGTGTCGTGCCTGTAACACCCGCACCGGATCCTGCGGTTCCCACTGGTGGCCGACCCGGCGGACGAGGCCCGCCTCCACCAGCCGGTCCATCTCGGCCTGGACGATGGGCTCGGGGCGGCACAGCCACTCCGCGAGCAGGTCGACCCCGCAGTAGGGGTGGCGGGCCACCGTCCGCCACACCTCGTCGGAGAATTCGTCCAGACCCTCGAATCCGAGTTCGGACAGACGCACGCCCACCCCTCCCCGCGCAGCCGCCAGCCACGAGCGACGAACATTCCAGATACGTCCCGGAAACACTTCGCTGGATTCACGGGAAATCGCGGTGCGGGGCAGACCGAGAACCGTGCTGACGCGCCGATTACATCTGGTTACGGCAAGCTATACCACTTTGGGTGACTCTTCAACGGCTTTGCGCGAATTGCGGCCGGATCGACCGCGCCACCACAACAGATACACAAAGATGATCGATTGTTTGATCTGTCATGTTCTTGCATGGTGCGCACAGACGATGAACCTGATCTCATCCGTCACATAGCGATCGACGGACGCGTGCCCACCAACGGGAACCCACCCGAGTTCTGGGCCGGGAACGGCCGCCGCTGGTGGCGGGACCCGGCCCGGCCCATGTCACGGGCCCGCGACGGGCCATCCCGGGCGGTCGCCGGGCGACCGGCTCCGGCACCCGTCCGGACGTGAAACCGTCACCTGCCTGTTACCGGCCGGACTGCCCACGATCGACCAGGGAATCGACGTAACGGGTTGGGTCCCGCCCATTCCACGCCTTCGTCCGGGGACACCGGAGCGGATTTGAACGTGACGTCGACGATGACTCCGCGGGGAGGATCAGCCCGACTGTGTCTGTTCCCTGTCCCGCCAGGGCACCTTCGCGATGACATAGGTCGGCCCGCCGGGCGGGCTGTCCACGATCAGCGTGCCGTCGATGGCGTCCAGCCGCTCGGTGAGGCCCGCCAGCCCACTGCCCCGGCCGAGGCTCGCGCCCCCGCGGCCGTCGTCGGTTATCCGCAACAGCAGGTTGTCGCCGACCCGGCGCAGGTCGACCAGCGCGTCCGACGCCTGGCTGTGCTTGCTGATGTTGGTGAGCAGCTCGGCGGCGGTGAAGTAGACGATGCCCTCGATCGCCGGCGCCGGCCGCTCGGCCAGCTCGACCGTCACCCGGACCGGAACCGTGCAGCGCATTCCCAGCGACGGGATCGCGCCCGGCAGGCCCCGGTCGGTGAGGATCGCGGGATGGATGCCGCGGGCCAGATCCCGCAGCTCCCGCAGCGCGAGCTTGACCTCGCCGTGCGCCTCCTCGACCATCTTCGCCGCGGTGTCCGGGTCCTCGGCGAACTTCTCCCGCGCCAGGCCCAGACCCATCGCGAGCGCGACCAGCCGCGCCTGCGCGCCGTCGTGCAGATCCCGCTCGATACGCCGCAGGTCGGCCGCGGCCGTGTCGACGACGACCCCGCGGTCGACCTCCAGCTCCCTGATCCGCCGCTCCATCCGGTCGGACGGCGAGAGCAGGCCTGAGATCATCGCCTTGTCGACGGTCGCCAGCGCCCGGGCCACGACCGGCAGCACCGGCCAGCCGACGAGCAGCAGCACCAGCGTCACGGTGAAGGTGACGATCACCCACGGCAGCCGGATCACGAAGTACAGGGCGTGCCGCCAGCCGACCGGGTCCGCCACCGCGGCCCACAGCCGGCCGAAGGCACCCGTCGACGACGACCGCGGCCGCGACGCCTTCGGAATGTGCAGGCCCAGGATGGCGCGGGCGCGGGCGCGTTCGACCGTGCCGAGCGCCCGGGTCACCACCAGGCCGACGGTCAGCAGCGGCAGCCCGACGACCGTGACCGCCGTTCCCACACCGACCGAGAACCACACGACGACGATGACGAACCCGACGAGGCCCGTCGGCAGGTTCAGCAGCAGGAAAAGGACCCGCCGCCAGGTCCGCTCGTCGAGGGCGAAGACCTGCTCCGGTCTGATGTCCACTCCGGTCCCGGGACCGGAGTCGCTCCCGGGACCGGTGCCGCTCCCGGTGCCGGACCGGGCCGGATCGGGCGGGTCGAGATCGGGTGGACCGAGATCGGGTGTGCCGGGAACGGGCCGGTCGGAGCCGGGTGCTCTCCCGGCCGGCGGGCCCGAGGGCCGCTCGGCTCGTTGGTCCGAGGTCGCGTCGACGGGGCCGGCCACTGCTGGTGCTCCTCCCGGGTGTGCGGCGGGTGCACGGGGCAGGCTGAACTCCTGCGCCACTCCGTCCGGACGACGCACAGGGACACCGTACTCGTTCAACAGGACAAACAATAGCGAGGGTTTCTATCCGCTTTGCGGCGACACCGATCGAGACCACATCGTGTGACGCGAGGGCCGGCACAAGAAAAATCCCCGACTCCCTGCCACCACGGCCGCACGGCGTGTAAGAATAAGCGCCGAACAGGAAAGTAACGGGGCGCCCTCCCGCCCTGGTCCACTGAGGATTCAGCGAGATCGCAGCCGTCGCCTTCGGGCGGCCTGGCGGTTCCGGGAGGCATGGCTCCATGGGGGGGAAACGATCTGGACCAGCAGAAACCCAAGGGCGGCGATGCGCCGTGACGGTATCGCGCCGGCCTCGCCCGCGGCCCGCATCGGGCCTACATCCGCGCTGCTCAGACGGGATATGGGGTGTCCCGTGGCCCGGCGCCGAACGCGCCGCCGGGCCGCGGTGAACCGCTGTCACACCGGCACGTCCTAAGCAGCCCCGCCGGGCGTGGTCCACTTTCGCAACGACCGCCAGCCGATCCGTCGAGTTTTCTCCGGCCAGTGCGGAACCGCGCGAGCCTGATTCTGTCACCTCGGTTTCGAAGAATCAGTCGGACACCGCACCTGGATAGGTCAACTGGTATTTCCGGCAGCGCCGGCCGAATGCGCGCCGGGTGACCGGGCCGACGGTTGACAACTCGACAGTCGGCTGGCCGACAGGGCCGTGATGTCTCGGCTGGATCCGTCCGGGCTCAGCCGGTCCACGCCCGATCGACTGACCCGGGCTACGGGCTGACGTACCGGCCCGGTTCCGGTCCGGCCCGGTTCCGGTTCGGTTCACGCCCGGCCCGTTGCCCGCCAGGCCGGTGTTCATCTCTCGGCGTTCGTCATCCCTCGGTTCTCGTCATGCCACGAGTTCGTCGTGCCACGAGTTCGTCGTGCCCTGGGCTCGGCGTGTCCTCGGGTGTGCGCCCAGGCGTGATCGCACGCGGGCGCCCCTGCTCGGGCACCCGGTCCGGGCGTTCGAGCAGGGCGCGGCGGAACCGGGCGCGGCACAACCGGCCGCCGGTCGTCGACCGGCCGCCATCTCCCGTGCGGCGACAGCCGTCCGCCGCCGCACGGCACCGATCTCGCACGGAGGAACCATGCACGTCCCCCTGACGTCCGGCGCGACGCTCACCCGCGTGGGGCTCACGCCCGCCCACCCGGCTCCCGGCGGGGCGGGCGGCGCCGGCACGGTCGCCCGCGACGCCGCCCCGGACCACGCCACCGTGCTGCTCGATCTGCTCTCGGATCTGCTGACCAACCTCGTGGGACTCGCCTTCGTGCTCTACATGACGGTCGGCCTGCTCGGCGTCCTGCTGGCGCTGGCGCTGCGGGCCCGGCGCGGCGCGTCCCGGCCCGGTCCCGGGACGGCCACGTGAACCTGCTCGACGCCGACGGCCGCGACGCGCGCCTGCTCGCCGCGGCGATGATCAGCTTCGGGATGGTCTACCTGTTCGCGATGCTGGTGCTCTCCCGGGTCCACCGCCCCTGGACGGGCACTCCCTCCGACGGACTGTTCTTCGTCTTCGTGATGCCCTGCCTCAACGAGGAGGCGGTCATCGAGGCGAGCATGCGCCGGCTCCTGCTCTCCCCCGCGGCGAACCGCCGGGTCCTCGTCGTCGACGACGGCTCGGACGACCGGACGTCCCTGATCGTCCGCGGAGTGGCCGACGACCGGGTGTGGCTGCTGCGTCGCGAGCCGCCGAACGCCCGGCGCGGCAAGGGCGCCGCGCTGAACGCCGCCGTGGCCCATCTCGCGACCCGCCCGGAGATCGCCGCCCGTGACCCCGGCGACGTGATCATCGCCGTGGTCGACGCGGACGGGCGGCTCGACCCGCACTCGGTGGAGGCGGTCGCCCCCTACTTCGCCGATCCCCGCACCGCCGGTGTGCAGACGGGCGTGCGCATCAACAACCGGCACACCAGCCTGCTCGCCCGGCTCCAGGACATGGAGTTCGTGATCTACACCGACGTCTTCCAGCGCGGACGCGGCCAGCTGGACAATGTCGGCCTCGGTGGCAACGGCCAGTTCGTCCGGCTCTCGGCGCTGCGCTCCCTCGGCGGCGACCCGTGGTCGCACAGCCTGACCGAGGATCTGGATCTCGGCGTCCGGCTGCTGCTGACGGGCTGGCGCAACCAGTTCTGCCCGCAGGCGGACGTCCACCAGCAGGGGGTCGTCCGGCTGGGACGGCTGCTGCGGCAGCGGTCCCGCTGGTTCCAGGGACATCTGCAGTCGTGGGCGCTGATGCCCCGGGTGCTGCGGCAGGCGCGGGCCCGGGCCCTGCCGGACATGCTGTTCCACCTCTCCAGCCCGCTGCTGATCCTCCTCGCGTCGCTGCTGACGGCCGCCTTCGTGCTCAGCACCGTGGGCGTGCTGACCAGCTGGCTCGCCGGGGGACCGGCGCCGGATCCGCGCTACTTCCTCGGCGCCTACCTGATGGCGGCGGGACCGGCGCTGGTGTGCGCGCTGATCTACCGGTCACGCGAGCCACTTGTCGGCTTCGGCGTGGTCCGCCTCGCCGGCTACGCGCACCTCTACATGTTGTACGCGCTGGTGTGGTTCGTCGCGGGCTGGTGGGCGATGGGCCGGGTGGTCAGCCGCCGGACCAGCTGGCACAAGACCGCCCGCACCCCGGAGAGCGCGCCGCCCACGCCGCGCCAGCCGGTGTCCGCCGCACCCGCCACTCCCGACGGGCTCGACCGTTGAGCCCCCGCCGCGACCACACCGGTCTGCACCACGGCCGCCATCCCGGTCCGGCGGACCACGGCCAGGCGGACCACGGCCAGCCGGACGCCGATCAGGCGGACCACGGGTACCGCGGTCAGGAGCCGCGCCCGCCGCGCCGGCGGGTGCGCCGCCGATACCGTCTCGTGGTCCTGGCGCTGGTCAGCGCGGGTGGGATGGCCGCTCTCGCCGGGCTGTGGGCGGTCATCTCGCTCGGCGCCGCGGACGGGCCGACCCGCTGGCGGGACGGCACCCGGCACGGCCCCTGGCTCGCGGTGTTCGACGGCTACGGCCGCACCACCGGGCAGCTCGAGGCCGGCGGGCTGGTGATCACACTCGCCCCCCGCGCCGCCGACGCCCCGGAGCACACCCACGCCGGCCTGGTGGTCAGCTCGGACCACTACAGCGACGTCCGGTTCACCACGCAGGTGCGCACCGTCCGCCAGCTGCGCCAGGGGACCCCGGCCCCGTGGGAGGTCGGCTGGGTGCTCTGGAACTACACCGACCCGGCGCACTTCTACGCCTTCGCGCTGAAGCCCAACGGCTGGGAGCTCAGCAAGCAGGACCCCGCCTATCCGGGCGGCCAGCGGTTCCTGGCCAGCGGGCCGGCACCGCGGGCCCGCCTCGGCAGCTGGCACACGGTGGAGGTGGTCCACGACCGGGACTCGATGGCGGTGTCCGTGGACGGCGTCCCCACGGTGCGGATGCAGGACACCGAGCGTCCCTACGCCTCCGGTGCCGTCGGCCTGTACTGCGAGGACTCACTCGTGGAGTTCCGCCGCTCCGGTGCCCGCCACCTGCGCCCCACCGACCAGCCGCCGTTCTGACCGACCGCCGGCGCGAGCGGCGGCCCCTGAGCACCCGCCTTCCGGCGCGGTGGAGTTCAGCCGTTAACAAACGATCAGGAATGGGAGGATTCGACATGACCGACAGCTCCGACGGTCGCACGGTGCTGCTCGTATACGGCACCAGACCCGAGGCGATCAAGATGGCTCCGGTGGTCCACGAACTTGGACGGACCGGCCCGCTACGGCCGGTCGTGGCCGTCACCGGCCAGCACCGGTCCATGCTCGACCAGGTCAACGACCTCTTCGGCATAGTTCCCGACTACGACCTCGAGATCCTCCGGGACCGCCAGTCGCTGGCCGGAGTGACCACCCGCTCGCTCGGCGGCCTGGAGTCGGTGATGGCCGAGGTACGCCCGGACGTCGTGGTCGTCCAGGGCGACACGACGACGGCGTTCACCGGTGCCCTCGCCGCGTTCTACCAGGGCCTGCCCGTCGTCCACATGGAAGCCGGGCTGCGCACCGCGGACCCGGCCTCACCGTTCCCGGAGGAGATCAACCGCCGGCTCACCGCGCAGCTGGCCGACCTGCACCTGGCGCCCACGCCGTCGGCCCGGGCGAACCTGCTGGCGGAGGGCATCCGGCCGGAGTCCGTGCTGGTCACCGGCAACACCGTCATCGACGCGCTGCTGCACGTCGCGGCGGCGCCGCCGCCGGCGGACCGGCTGCTCGCCGAGGTCCGCCAGCGCTCGGGCGACGGCCGGCGGCCGGTGCTGCTCGTCACCGCGCACCGGCGCGAGTCGTGGGGGGAGCCGCTCGCGCGGGTCGGCGCGGCACTCGCCCGGCTGGCCGAACGCCGTCCCGAGCTGCTGATCGTGCTGCCCGTGCACCGCAACCCGGTGGTGCGGGAGACGGTCCTGCCGCCGGTCTCCGGGTTCCCCAACATCCTCGTCGCCGATCCCGTCGACTACGCCGCCTTCACGCACCTGATGAAGGCGGCGACGGTCGTCCTGACCGACAGCGGCGGCATCCAGGAGGAGGCGCCCAGTCTCGGCAAGCCGGTCCTGGTGCTGCGGGACAACACCGAGCGGCCCGAGGGGGTGCGGGCCGGCACGGCCAGCCTGGTCGGCACCGAGCCGGACCGGATCGTCGCGGCCGTCGACCGGCTCCTCGACGACCCCGTCGCCTACGCGGCGATGGCGGAGGCGACCAACCCCTACGGCGACGGGCAGGCGGCGCGGCGCACCGTCGCCGCGATCGCGCACCGCTTCGCCGGAGCGCCCGCCCCGGACCCCTTCGTCCCCCACCCGCGCACGATCACCATCCCGGCCCAGCCGGCCGCCCCGGAGCAGGAGCTGACCGGGTCCGCCGCCGGCCGACGAGAGGAGCACGGAGCATGACCCCGCCGCTGAGGTGGCTCCGCCGGGCCGCGCCGACCGCCGGGCTGCTCGCGGTCGTGCTCGGCGCCGGCGCCGGGGTGGGGGCCGCGGCACCCGGGGCCGCGGTCCCGGGCGCGCCCGCGCACCAGCCCCGGCACGCCCGCGCGGTCACCCCGCAGGTGCTGCCCGCCGAGGGGCGCTTCGCGTCACCGCCGGCTCCCCCGGCACCGCCGCGCACCCCGCCGCCGCGCCGGGCCGCGCGGCCCGTGCCGGGCCCGGGCACCAAACCGGGCCCGGGCACGAACCAGCGCCCGTCCGTGGCGCCGGACGGCGCCGCCACGCCGGACGGCGCGACCGGCCCCGCGGCCGCGGCGGCGCCGTCCGCCCCGGCCACCGGGACGGGCACCCTGATCCTGTACGACACCTCCGGCACGTGGGGGTGGCTGGGCGAGCAGTACGCCATGCAGGCGGCCAACCTGGTCTCCCGGTTCGGCACCTGGCAGGCCCACCCGGTCAGCTCGTACACGGCGGGCCAGCTGTCCGCGTACGCCGCGGTGGTGTACGTCGGGTCGACCTACGACGAGCAGGTCCCGACGGCGTTCCTCACCGACGTGCTGGCGGGCAGCCGTCCCGTGGTGTGGATGTACGACAACATCTGGCAGCTCACGTCGCAGGCGCCGACCTTCCCGACGACCTACGGGTGGGACTGGTCCGGCTTCGACACGTCCGCGATCGGGACCGTCAGCTACAAGGGGACCAGTCTGACCCGGTACGCGGCGAACGCCGCCGGGATCATGAACTACGCCTCGGTGGACACCACCAAGGCCACAGTGCTCGCCGAGGCGGTACGCGGCGACGGCACCCGCTTCCCCTGGGCGCTGCGCTCGCGGAACCTGACCTACATCGGCGAGATCCCGTTCGCCTACGCAGACATGACCGACCGTTACCTCGCGGTGGCCGACCTGTTCTACGACGTCCTGGCGCCGCAGACCGCCACCCGGCACCGCGGGCTCGTCCGCGTCGAGGACGTCGGGCCGGACGCCGACCCCGCGGAGCTGCGCGCGATCGCCGACTACCTGTCCTCGGTACAGGTCCCGTTCTCGGTCGCCGTCTACCCGCGGTACGTGGACGCCAACGGCACCTACAACAACGGCGTACCGCAGGACTACACCCTCGCGTCCAGGCCGGACGTGGTCAGCGCGCTGAACTACATGACCCAGCGCGGCGGCACACTGATCATGCACGGCTGGACGCACCAGTACTCGAACGTCGCCAACCCGTACTCGGGCGCGAGCGCGGACGACTTCGAGTTCTTCCGGGCGCATGTCGACGCCCAGGACTACGTGGTCTACGACGGGCCCGTCCCCGGGGACAGCCAGACGTGGGCGACCGGCCGGATGAACAGCTCGGCCGCGGCGTTCACCGCCGCCGGGCTGCCGGTGCCGACGACCTTCGAGTTCCCGCACTATGCCGCGTCCGCCCCCGACTACGCGGCGGCCCGGGCGAAGTTCCCGCGCCGCTACGACCGCGGGCTCTACTTCCGCAACCAGCTCGCCGGCGGCGCGGTGGACCACACGAAGTACGGCGGCCAGTTCTTCCCGTACCCGGTGACCGACGTCCACGGGTCCTTCGTCATTCCGGAGAACATCGGGAACATCGAGCCCGAGCCGTTCAACAACCACCCGGCCCGGCTGCCCGCGGCGCTGATCGACGCGGCCCAGCGCAATCTGGTCGTCCGGGACGGATTCGCCAGCATGTTCTACCACCCGTATCTGGGCGTGGACTACCTGCGCCAGACGGTGGAAGGCGTGCGCGCCCTGGGCTACACGTTCGTCGCGGCCGGATCGGTCGTCGCGGGCGGTTAGGCGGTTGGCCGGTTGGCCAGTTGGCCGGTTGGAGCCCGAACGGCCGCTTGACCCGAACAACGGCGGTCCGGTGAGAAGCGACGGGCGCGGGGTCCGGCGGACTCCCGCGCCCGTCGCTTCGCGCGCTACCGCGAGGCCTGGCCGGTGATGGCGACGCGCGCGCCGAGGCCGGTCAGGTAGAGCGGGCTGCGGTCGGTGAATCCGGCGATGTCCTCCTCGCCGATGTAGAGGTCGAGGTGGCGCCGCCCGCCGAGCCCCGGTGTGAACTCGTCCCGGACCTCCCAGGTCCCGCGCCGCAGCGCCGCGCAGGCGTTCGGGTCGATCTCGGAGCTGTCCTCCTCGCGGCCGCAGTCCTCGACCCTGAAGGTCGTGCCGGCCGGCAGGGTGGCGGAGTCGGCCGCGGCGCTGCGGAACGGGACGAGTGCCCGGCCGGCGGTGTCGACCGGGACGTCGTCGATCCAGAAGCCGGAATCGTACGACCAGTTCAGCACCGAACCCCGCCGCGGGCCGCTGGTGATCCGCCCCGTGCCCTCCTCACGCACAACCTGGACGAATCCGGCCGGGAAAGTCCCGAGGAAATCGTTACCGAAGACGCAGTCGAGCTGGGGACAGCCCCGCACCGTCAGCGGTGGCCCGTCATGGAAACGCTCGACGGCCGTGTAGTAGACGGTTATCTCCCAGTCGCCCCCGGGCCCGCTCGACGGCTGGCCACCCGCCGACGGCGCACAGGCACCCATACCAAGCAGCAGTGTTCCGGCTATTCCGGACATGGCGGAAACCGACACGCGTCGAATCAGCCACCGGACCGTATCCGCGATGCCCACGACACGACACTGTCCCGGTTTCCCCGCCGGCGGGCAACGATCTCCGTCGAAAAAGGACGCGGGCCGGCGAGGAAGACCACGCCGTATTCACACGGGAGCGATTCGGGAAGCGATTTCAGGACGCGCGCGGCGATTTCAGGACGCGCCGGCGGACACCAGCGGCCCGCGGCGCACCGGCACACACCGGCCGTGCGCGGGCAGCGGCAGCGGGCCCGGCGGGCCCAGGAACTCGCCCTGCCCCTGGTCCACCCCGGCGGCGGCCAGCACGCGCAGCTCGTCCGCCGTCTGGATGCCCTCCGCCACCAGACACGCCCCGATCTGCCGGGAGAAGTGCACGAGCGCCTCGACGAGTGCGCGCCGCGCCGCGTCGGCACCGACATCCGTCGTCAGCCAGTGGTTCATCTTCACCACGTCCGGCAGGATCTGCACCAGCCGGCGCAGGCTCGCGTAGGCGACGCCGACGTTGTCCACCGCGACCCGCACCCCCAGGTCCCGCAGCTCGTAGAGGCGGGCGAGCGTGCCGGGCAGGTCGTGGATGCCGTCCCGTTCGGTGATCTCGACGATGAGCTGGTCGGCCGCCGGGACCGCGAGCAGCTCCCCGAGGCGGCCGGACGCGATGGTCGCCGGGGACGCGTTCACCGCGAGCGACAGCCCGCGCGGGAACCTGGGCAGTTCGGCGACCGCGGCCCGGATCGCCGCCAGTTCCAGGTCGATGCCCATCCCGACCGACGCGGCGTGCGCGAACCAGCGGTCCGGCGGAAGATCACCGAAGTGCGGGCCGGCGGTGCCGCGGTGGTCGGCCTCCCCGGAATCCTCGGGCTCCCCCGGTGGTGCGGGGAAGGTGGGGAAGCGGGCCAGCGCCTCGGCGCCCACCAGCCCGTGCGTCGGCAGGTCGAACACCGGCTGGAAGACCATCGTCGGCCCGCCCCGCGCGATCACCGCGGCGATCACGGTCCGCAGATGGTCGTCATCCGCGCCGCCGCGGTGCAGGGCGGACACCGCGTCCGCCACGACGTCGGCGAGCAGGCCCAGGAAACGGGCCTCGCGGTCCCCCAGGCCCGGGTCCGGCTCGGTGCTCAGCGCGCACAGCATGCCGTAGACCTCGCCGTTGTCGAGGTACACCGGGGCACCCAGGTACGAGCCGATGCCCAGCTCCCGGGTCACCGCCAGATCGGCGGTCCGCCGATCCGCCCGGGCGTCGGGGATGACCGGGGGCAGCCGCCCGTCCAGCACCCGGGCGCAGTACGTCGTGTCCTGCGCGACCCGCCTGCCGACCAGGCGCTCGACCAGCTCGCCCTCCCCGGAGATCAGGTCGACGACCTGCTCGTCCCCGGTGAACCTCGACAGCCAGGCGACGTCCGTGCCGAGGTGGCGACGGGCGAGGTCGAGCACCCGGGCGATCTCGTCGGTGCGCTCGCGCACCCGCCCGCCGGAAAGACGGTCCCGGCCGCGCGGACCACCGCGGCCGTCCGGTGGGTCGGGTGGCCTGGTCGCGGAGCTTGGTCCCGTCCCACGGTTCGGGCCCGTCCCGGTCGCGAAAGCACTCACCAGTCCACCTCTCCCTGCCCCGGGTGGGTTCCCCGGTCGTCCGGGCCGTCCCGTGTGGACGTCCGCGGCGGTAGGCTTCTGCGCCATCACCGGACTCCCGCCACCTCGTTCCGTGTTCCCCGGCTCGGTGTCCCCCGTCCCGGCGCCCCACGGCCCGGTCGCGGGTGGCCACGCCGGCTGGCTCCGCCGGTTGACGCGCCAGTGCTGGCAGCACCGCGCGGCGCTGATCACCACCTGGGTCTGCGCGGTGACCGGGATGACCATCAACGCGCTCACCCCACTGCTACCCAGGGTGATCATCGATGACGTGATCATCGCGCGGGACCGGCCGATGCTTCCGTGGGCCGGGCTGATGCTGCTGGCCGGGATCGCCGCCTACCTCCTCCTCATGGTGCGCCGGCGCTGCGGAGCCCGCATGACGCAGGAGGTCACCCACGACCTGCGGACGGCGATGTTCACCTCGCTCACCCGCCTCGACGGCGCCGGCCAGGACTCCCTGGAGATCGGCCAGGTGATCGGCCGCAACACCTCGGATCTGACCCGGGTCCAGAACCTGCTCACCCGTACCCCCACGGCGCTCGGCGGCCTGGTGGCGCTGGCCGTCTCGCTCGGGGCGATGGTCGTCCTGTCCCCGCGGCTCACCGCCGTCGCGCTGGTGACCCTGCCGGTCCTCGGGGCGCTCTCCCTGACCAGCCGCGTGACGTTGTTCCCCGCCTCCTGGTACGCGCAGCAGCAGGAGGCCGCGGTCGCCGGGGTGGTGGCGGCGACGGTGTTCGGCGTCCGCGTCGTCAAGGGCTTCGGGCAGGAGGAGCGCGAGCTGAACCGGCTGGAGACGGTGGCCGCCCGGCTGTTCGCCCACCGCCTGCGGGTGGTGCGCATCGACAGCCGCTACGCCCCGTCGATCCGGGCCGTGCCGTCGCTGGGACAGATCGCGATGCTCGCCTTCGGCGGCGCCCTCGCCGTGCACGGCGAGCTCTCCCTCGGCACCTTCATCGCGTTCGCCACCTACCTGACCAGGATCAACCAGCCGATCCGCAACCTGGTCGCGCTGGTGACCCTGGCCCAGCAGGCCCGGGCCAGCGCCGAGCGGGTCTTCGAGGTGATCGACACCGGGCCCGCCGTCGTCCAGCGCCCGGACGCGGCCGACCTCGACGTCACCGCGGACCCCGCGAATCCCGCGGACCCCGCGAATCCCGCGGACCCCGCGAATCCCGCGGACCCCGCGGACGTGCCGGCGGCTGCGCCGGTGCCGCCGCGGCCGCCGGCACGTCCAGCGCGGGTGCGGCCGGTGCCGGGCGCCGCGGCTGTCGAGTTCGACGACGTCTCGTTCGGCTACCAGGACGGCCGGCCGGTCCTGGACGGCTTCCGGCTGGCGGTGGCGCCCGGCGAGACGGTCGCCCTCGTCGGCCGTTCCGGTTCGGGCAAGTCGACCGCCGCGGCGCTGCTCAGCCGCTTCTACGACCCGTCCGCGGGCGTCGTGCGGGTGTACGGGCATGACGTGCGCGATCTGACGCTGACGAGCCTGCGCGGGCTGACCGGTGTCGTCGGCGACGACGGCCTGCTGTTCTCGACCAGCCTGTGGGAGAACATCGCCTACGGCCGCCGGGACGCCCCGGCCGAGACGGTTCTCGCGGCGGCGCGGGCGTCGCGGGTCGACGAGTTCGCCACCGACCTGCCCGAGGGCTACCGGACCAGGGTCGGCGAACGCGGCCTGACCCTCTCCGGGGGCCAGCGCCAGCGGGTCGCGATCGCCCGGGCGATCGTCGCCGACACTCCCGTCCTCGTCCTGGACGACGCGACGTCCGCGATCGACGCGGAGGTCGAGGCGGAGATCCACCGGGAGCTGCGGACCGTCACCTCCAGCCGGACGACGCTGCTGATCGCCCACCGCCGGGCGACCCTGCGCCTGGCCGACCGGATCGGCGTCGTCGAGCACGGTCGGATCATCGACATCGGCACCCACGAGGAGCTGATCGAACGCTGCGCCGCCTACCGCGAGCTGATCACCCCGGACGACCCGGCCGACCAGGACACGCAGAGCACCCGGGACGCCGGGGACGGCCGGGACGACCCGGCCGACCAGGACGGCTTCCCGGCCCCGCGGCCGCGCGGGCCCGCCGAGGCGACCGCACCCGCCCGGGCGCCGGCGCCGGACGTCCCACCGGCGCCGGAGAGTCCGGCCGCACCGGACATCCAGGTCGCCGGCGTGCCCGAGCTGGACGGGCTGCCAGCGGCGCTGCGGCGCCGGGTGCTGGCGCTGCCGCCCGCCCTGGACACCCCGGACCTGGACCCGGAGGTCGTCCGCGCCCGCGACCCCCGGTTCGGGCTCGCCGCGATCGGCCGGCTGCTGTGGGCGTCCCTCACCGTGGCCTGGCTGCTGCTGGTCGTCGACAGCCTCACCACGCTGGCGCTGCCCATCCTGATCCGGCACGGCATCGACGAAGGCGTGACGGCACGCTCACTTTCGGTGGTGCTCGGCGCCGCCGGGGTCGGTTTCGCCGTGATCGCCGTCTCGTGGAGCGCGCACACCGCCCAGATCCGGGTGGTCGGCCGCCTCGGCGCGCGGGTCGGCTACCTGCTGCGGGTGAAGCTGTTCGCCCACCTGCAACGCCTCGGCCTCGACTTCTACGAGCGCGAGGCCAGTGGCCGGGTGATGACCCGGCTCACCTCGGACGTCGATCAGATCGCCGACTTCATGCAGAGCGACGCCGCGTCGTCCGCCGTCTCGGTTCTGACAGCGCTGGGCATCGCGATCGCGCTGGTCGTCATCGACCCCGGCCTGGCACTGGCCGTGTTCGCGCTGGTCCCGCCGCTCGTCATCGGCACGGTGTTCTTCCGCGGACGGGCGGCGCGGGCGCACGCCGCCGCCCGGGAGAGCCTGGCCGAGCTCACCGCCGAGCTGCAGGAGAACGTCACCGCGATGCGGATCGTGCAGGTGTTCCGCCGCGAGCCCGACA
This sequence comes from Parafrankia discariae, assembly GCF_000373365.1. Taxonomy (NCBI): domain Bacteria; kingdom Bacillati; phylum Actinomycetota; class Actinomycetes; order Frankiales; family Frankiaceae; genus Parafrankia; species Parafrankia discariae. Next base: position 33,558 of record NZ_KB891220.1, on the reverse strand, counting down.
CCCTCGCGAGCTACCGCGACCGCAGCGCCACCTACCGCGACCAGCGACTACGTGCCGTCCGGTACCTCGCCTTCTACTTCCCCTACATCCAGCTGCTGTCGACGGCGGCGAGCGTGGCGGTGCTGATCGTCGGCTCCGGGCGGGTGCACGCCGGGACGCTGACCATCGGCGCGCTCGCCGCCTACCTGCTCTACATCGAGCTGTTCTTCGCGCCGATCCAGGATCTCGCCGAGGTGTTCGACGAGTACCAGGCGGTCATGGTGGCGCTGCGGCACGGCCGGGAGCTGATGACCGTCCCGCCCACCCCGGCGGACGCCCCGCGGGCGCGGCCGGTCAGGCGGCTGCGCGGCGAGATCAGCCTCACCGGCGCCGGCTTCGCCTACCCGGGCTCCGCCACGGCCGCGCTGCGGGACGTGAACGTCACCATCCCCGCCGGCCAGACGGTGGCGCTGGTCGGCCGGACGGGTTCCGGCAAGTCGACCCTCACCAAGATCATCGCACGCTACTACGACCTCACCGAGGGCACTCTGAGCGTCGACGGTGTCGACGTCCGCGAGTACGCGCTGGCCGACTACCGACGGCGGCTGGGCCCGGTCCCCCAGGAGGCCCACCTGTTCGCGGGCACGGTCCGCGACGCGATCGCCTACGGACGTCCCGACGCGCCGGACGAGCAGGTCCGGGCGGCCGCGCGCGCCGCGGGAGCCGCGGAGATGATCGCCGGGCTGCCCGGTGGCTACGGCTACCGGGTGCGCGACCAGGGCCGGAACCTCTCCGCCGGCCAGCGCCAGCTGCTCGCCCTCGCCCGCGCCCACCTGGTCGGGCCGGACATCCTGCTGCTCGACGAGGCGACGGCCGCCCTCGACCTCGCCTCCGAGGCGGCGGTCGCCCGCGCCGCCGCCGAGGTCGGGCGGTCCCGCACCACGCTGGTGGTCGCGCACCGGCTGACCACCGCCGCCCGCGCCGACCGCGTGCTGGTGCTGGACGGCGGCCGTCTCGTCGAGGACGGCACGCACGGCGCGCTGATGGCGGCCGGTGGCCACTACGCCCGGCTGTGGGCGGCCTACGCGCACGAGCACCGCCTGGAACTCCCGACGGCCGCCGGCCCGGGGTCCGCCGGTCCGCCCACGGCCCCGGTGGACGCCGGTCCCGCCGCGGCGCGGTGACCGCGGGGCGGGTTCAGTCGCCGCGCTCGGCGCCGCGGTCGGGCGCGCTCATGTCCCCCGTCCCGGGCGTGCCGTCGGCGAGCCCGTAGCGCAGGTACACGATGCCCTTCGGGCCGGCCGCCGGCGGTTCGAGGAGGGTGAGGTTCGTGGGCACCGCGCCGGTGTCGAACACCTTCTTCCCGACGCCGAGCACGATCGGGTGCATCCAGAGGTCGAGCCGGTCGAAGAGCCTCTCCCGCAGCAGGGTCTGCACCAGGTTCAGGCTCCCGACGACCTTCACGTGCTCGTGCCGGTCCCGGAGCTCGCGCACCGCGCCGGCCAGATCCGGGCCGAGCCGCGTGGACCCGGCCCACGACAGGTCGGGCCGGCCACGGGAGGCCACGTACTTCGGGACGCTGTTGAAGAGCGTGGCGATCTCGTCGTCCGGGCCGCCGGTGGTCTGGTGCGGCCAGTAGGCGGCGAAGATGTCGTAGGTCCGCCGGCCGAGCAGGAGGGCGTCCGTGCCCTCGTACGCGGCCCCGACCTGCGCCCCGGAGACCTCGTCCAGCAGGGGCGCCTGCCAGCCGCCGAACGGGAACCCCACCGGGTCCTCCTCGGGGCCGCCGGGCGCCTGCCCGACGAGGTCGAGGGTCGCGAACAGCTCGATGTGGATGAGGCCCATGCCGTACTCCCGCTGAGTTGGTTGTCCCGGTCGTCAGGTAGACCCGCGGGCGCCGGCGGACTCATCGCCGCGACGGCGGTGACGCGGCGGTGACGCTAGGCGGGACGGCTGTGCGCGGCGAGGAACTCCCAGATGACACGGCTCGCGTCGGGGTCGTCCGGAGCGTCGTCGGCGCGCGGGCGGATCCTGGTTCCGCCCGGCCACGCGTGCCCGCCCCCGCCCACGGTGTAGAGGACGACGTCGGCGCCCCGGGCGCAGCCCGAGTAGGTCGTACGGACCACCGCGCCGTCCGGGACCGCAGTCGGCTCCGGAACCCAGGCCCCACCGGGTCCGACGGAGCCCGCGGGGAGGGTGCCGACGTCCCCGTCGAGGGCGGGCGTCGCCGCGCACCTGTTGTTCTCGGCCCAGAACTGGACGGCGTAGCCGACCGACCGGTCCACCCGGTCGTTCTCGGTGCCGATCCCGCGCACCGTTGACCGTCCACCCGCGTACGGGACGTTCTCGTCGGCGGTGCCGTGGACGGCCAGCACGGGCACGGGCCGCTCGGGATCGCAGCCCGCCACGTCCATCGCCCCGGCCACCGGGGCGATGATCGCGACCCTCCCGGACAGCTCGCAGCCGACCCGGTAACTCATCATGGCTCCGTTGGAGAGCCCGGTGATCCCGACCCGGTCCAGGTCGACGGGATACCGCCGGGCGAGGTCGTCGAGCAGCGCGCCGATGAAGGCGACGTCGTCGACGCCGTTGTCCCGGGCGAATCCGCAGCAGTCGCCGGCGTTCCAGGTGAGCAGGCGACCACCCGCGCGGGCCGTCCCGTCGGGGTAGACGGCGAGGAAGCCGGCCTCGTCAGCCAGCTCGCTGAACCCGGTCTGCCGCTCGGTGATCTCCCCGTTGCCCCCACCGCCGTGCAGGACGATCATCACCGGCAGGTCGGCGCCCCCGGCCGCCGGGACGTGCACGCGGTAGGAGCGTTCCCGCCCGTCCACCGTCAGGGAGCGCACCTCGGTGCCAGCCCCCGCCGATCCCGAAGTCCCCGAGGACGACGGGGACGGGGACGACGGGGCCTGCGGGGCTGGTCGGGGGGGAGCCGCCGCCCGGGAGCACCGGCCCGCCGCGCTGGCAGCCGCCGGCGAGCAGCGCGACGACGAGCCCGCACCCGACGGCCACCAGCAATCTGACGCGCATGCCACCTCCCGGACCCGGCCGTCGGCCGACGGCCCGGACGGTAGCCGGCCAGGATCTGAGTCAGGTGAGAATGACGGACCGCCAGGTCAGTCGGCGGCCACCCGGCGGCGGCGGGCGATCTCGGAGAGGGCGATGCCGGTCGCGACCCCGGCGTTCAGGGACTCCACCTGGCCCGCCATCGGGATGCGCACCCGCAGGTCACAGCACTCACCGACGAGCCGGGACAGGCCCTTGCCCTCCGACCCGATCACCAGCACCAGCGGGTCGGTCGCGACCTGAAGCTCGTCCAGGGAGACCTCGCCGTCCGCCGCGAGGCCCACGACGAACAGGCCCGACTCGGCGAACGAGCGCAGGGTGCGGGTGAGGTTCACCGCGCGCGCGACCGGCAGCCGCGCCGCGGCACCCGCGGAGGTCTTCCACGCGGCGGCCGTCACCCCGGCGGCGCGCCGCTCCGGCACGACGACGCCGTTCGCGCCGAACGCCGCCGCCGAACGGACGACCGCGCCGAGGTTACGCGGGTCGGTGACCCCGTCGAGCGCGACGACCAGCCCGGGCGCCGCGGCCCGCGCCGCCGCGAGCACGTCGTCGGGGTGGGCGTACTCGAACGGCGGGACGGACAGCGCGAGGCCCTGATGCGGCGCGGTGCCGCACAGGCGGTCGAGCTCGAACCGGCCGATGTCGACCACGGCCAGCCCGGCCCGGCCGGCGAGGCGCCGGGCGTCGGCGATCCGCTCGTCGAAGTCCAGGCCGCCGGCGATGTACAGCGTGGTGGCGGGCACGCCGGCCCGCAGTGCCTCGACGACCGAGTTGCGCCCGACCACGAGCTCGTCGGTCTCGACCCGCCGCGAGCCGGCGGCTCCCGCCCCGCCGTGACCGTGCGCTCCATGGCCGTTGTGCGCCCCGTGACCGCCCGCGCGGCCCGCGCCGCTGGCGCCGGCCGATCCGCCGGTGCCCCGCTCGGCCCGGGGACGCTCGGCCCGGGGACGCTCGCGCTCGTCGGCCGACTGGCCGCCCGGGCGCTTCGCCGCCGCCCGCGTGCCGGCGGCGGTCACGGCCGCGCGCCGCTGGGCCGGATGGCCGGGACGCATCTCGGCCGGCGGCGTCGCGCCCTTGCCCTGCAGCGCCTTGCGGCGCTGGCCGCCGCTGCCGACCGCCGCGCCCTTGCGGTGGGAGCCGGCCTTCCCGGCCCGGCCTCCCTGACCGCCGCGGGCGATCCCGCGACCGCCTCGACCCTGGCCACCGGCCATCACAGTCCACCTCGTCACTAGCCCGTCGGGTCGTGAACCCGCCCGGCGAGCCCACGATCGTCCGACCGCGTCAGCGGGCCCGTGCTGGCCCCGCGCAGGGCCGGTGCAGGCCCTGTGCGGCCCTGCGCAGGCCCTGTGCTGCCCTGCGGCGGCCACGCCGCGACGCCGGTCGTCCATCAACGGTATCCGGAATAGACACATCACACGGCGGGCACCGCCAGGCGATGACATCGAGGCACCGGCCGACGCGCGGACGGGCCGAGGAGAACGCCGACCACGGAGCGGGCGACCGAACGGGCCACAGCGACGCCCACAGACCGCACCAGTTCAGCGAGACGGTCCGCGAGCGGGCGGCCGGCTACCTATCCTCGGTACCAGGACGTCCCCCGGCCTCGGGGGCGCCGGCCGCCCTCGGGGCCGGCCGCCCCGGCGGTGCCGTCGGGCGGGCCACACCACCCGGTGGAGGTGGCCGCGCGCATGGACAGGAGGCGGATGGACAGCGGGCGGATGGACAGCGCCTCCCGGCCCGGTCGCGGGCGGTGAGCCGGTGCCCGCATCCGGCACGGACGATCTCGACGCCGCCCTGCGGGCGCTCGAGAAGACCGTCGCGGCCCAGGCCGGCGTCCTGCTCGACCTGGAGCACAGCCCCGAACGCGCGCTGCTCGACCCGGCGCGGCTGAGCGGCGTCACCCAGGCCGAGGCCCTCGCCGTGATCGCCGTCCTGGCGGACGTCTGGCGGGCGTTCGCGGCCCTGCGCGAGGTCGCCGAAGCCGCGCGAAGCCTGCGCGGCCGGCGCTCCCGGGTGGACGCGAGGACCCTGGCGGAGCTCACCGCGCTGCTGTACGGACGTTCGGTGCCGGACGTCCTCCCCGGAGCGGGGATCCTTCCGATGCCGCGGATCGGCCCGGCGGCGCGGATCGGCCCAGCGGCACAGGTCCGCCCGGCCATGGAGGTCCGCCCGGTCGCGAAGGTCCGGCCGGTCGCGGAGACGGGCCCGGGGAAGGTGCGCCCGGCCGAGCTGGCCCGCCGGATGGACGCGGCCCTCACCGCGGTGCGGGGGCGGATGCGGCTCGTCCTCGGCGTGCGCGACACACTGCTGGCCGAGATCGCCACCGGCAACCGGGCCGTCGCCGAGACGAGCGTGCTCGCGGCCCGGCTCGGGCTCGCGCCCGGTGACGCCGGACTGGTCGCGGCCCGGCGGCTGCTGGCGGAGCTCTCCGCCGCCGCGCGCCGCGACCCCCTGGGGATCCCGCCGGGGCTGCGCGCCCGTACCGAGGCCGCGGTCGCCGCGGCCGCGCGCTCGACGGGTGATCTCGCCCGGCGCCACGACGGCCTCGACGCCGATCTGGCCGCCGCGGGCGCGCTGCTCGCCGAGATCACCCGGCTGGACGACGCCGCCCGCCGCGACGCCGGCCTCGCGACCGGCCGGATCCGTGGGCCGGGGCCGCTGTACCGCCTGGCGGACGGCTGGCGGGACGACCAGCGCCACGGCCTGGCGCCCTGGCTCGTCCGGCTGCGCGCCCAGGCGGCGGCGGGCCGCTGGAAGGAGTCGAGCCGGGGGCTGGCCCGCTGGCTGGAGGTGGCCGAGGCGACCCACATATCCGTCCAGCGGATCGCCGCCGCGAACGGCGCCGCTCTACGCCGGCGAGAGGAGCTGCGCGGCCTGCTCGGTGCCTGGGAGGCCAAGGCGGCCCGACTGGGCCTCACCACGGACCCGGGCCTGCTCCCACTGGCCAGCGCCGCCCGCCGCGAGCTGTACTCGGCGCCGACCGATGTCGAGCGCGCCGCCGGCCTCGTCAACGACTTCGGCGCCGCCCTCGCCGCCCGGGACGGCTCGCCCGCCCGGGACGTCCGGGCCGAACGAGAGGTCCGGCCCGCCGGGGGGATCCCGCCCGCCCGAGATCGATCCGGCTCGCGCACCCAACCGATCCCGCCCCCGCAGACCGCGCCGCACCCGCGGCCGGCACCGCCGGTCCCGGCCGCGCGGCCCACCCGGCACACCCAGCCCACCTGGCCCGCACGGCGCACCCGGGCCCGGCGACCGACGGGGATCGCCGGGGGCGGGCAGCCCACCGGGATCGGGAGCTCCACCCGTCCCGAGGCGGTGACGTGACCCGCGGGCCCTCGGTCCGCGGGCGGGACCGGGGCACCCCACGTGAGCCGGCCGCGCGCTGCCCCGTCTGCGCCGGGCCGATCGGCCGCGGGCGGTTGGGGCCGCCCGCCCGGGATCGCGGCTTCTGCCCGCGCTGCCGGACCCCCTACTCCTTCGCGCCCCCGTTGCGCGCCGGGGACGTCGCCGGCGGCTACCGGATCGTCGAGTGCCTGGCCGAAGGCGGCCCCGGGCCCGCCGGTTGGGTCTTCTCCGCGGTCGACCCGCGCGGCCCGGCCGGCGCCGACGGGGCCACCGGCACGACGGGCACCGGCGGAACGGGCACCGGCCAGGGCGTCCCGGGGCGGCGGGTGGTCCTCAAGAGCGTTCGCCGCGCCGGTGTGCGCCCGTCCGGGCGGCTGGGCCTGCGCCCGGGTCGCCGGCTGCCACCGGACCCGCCGCTGCGACATCCGGCGATCGTCGGGACGCTGGGCGAGGTCCGGCACGACGGTGTCGTCTACGTGGTGATGGAGCTGGTGAGCGGGCCGTCGCTGACGGAGCTGCTCCGGTCCCGGCGGGCGGCGCGCGGTGGGACGCCGGCGCCGCTGCCTGTTCCGGAGGCGGTCGCCGGGGTGCTCCGGCTGCTGTCCGCGCTGGAGTACGTCCACGACCGCGGGTACGTCTTCTGCGACCTGGCACCGGGAAACGTGGTGTGGGACCGCGATCGGGTGACGCTTATCGATCTTCAGGCGATCCGGGAGCCCGGCCGGCGCGGCGGCACCTTCCACGTGACGGCGGGTTTCGACGCCCCCGAGCTGACCGTGAGCCCCCCGTCGGTGGGTTCTGACCTCTACGCTCTCGGCAGGCTGTTGGCAACCGCGGTACTCGACTTCCCGAACAGAGCGTCAACCTACCGATACACCCTTCCCGCCCAGGAGGTCGACCAGGTGCTGGCTCGGCACGAATCGCTGCGCCGGTTCCTCCTTCGTGCCACCGCGGCGGATCCGGCGCACCGGTTCGCCAGGGCCGCCGAGATGGCCCGCGAGCTCGCCGCGATCGCGGCGGACGGCGCTCCCGCACCGGTCGGGGAAGCCGTCGCGGCGCGGAGAAACAGCGTGCCCACCAGGGAAAAGGTGGGAGACGTGGCGGAGGTTACGGAGAGCGGCGGCGACGAGGGCGTACTGGAGACAGGGCTCCGGCCGATCCCAGGAGCACGGGCGGACGCTGGCACCGAAGGGGGCACCGAGATCACGGGCGTCGACGCATCTGGCGGATCATGCCACTATTCATTTCGGCGTACTTGGATTTGAGCAGGTCGTCGTGATATATCCGGTCCCCACAGGACGGGCAGGAGGCACTCACCACATGGCTCCGCGCACACCGCCCAGACTCGCCGTCCCCGGCGGGCCGGTCCAGCGGCCGGTGGCCTGACTGTGGACCTCAACCCCCGACACGGGCAGGGCTACCCCGGGCACGGTTATCCCCCCGAGCGCCCGGACTCGCCGCGCCCGAGCGCCGGCTACGCCGAGAGCACCCCCCACCCCGGGGGCTATCCAGGTGACGATCCTCCGACCGAGAGCTACCGGGCGGAGGAGTTCCGAACCGATGATCAGCCTACTGAAAGCTACCCGGCGGACCAGTTCACCGGATCCGGCTACCCGGAGGGTGGCTACACCGACAACGGCTATGCGGAGAACTCCTATCCGGACGGGGCCTATCCCGGTGCCGCCTACCCGGCGGGCACCGGCGACTACCGGGACGGCGACTATCGCCGTGAGTACCCCGAACCCGCGTACTCCGAACCCGGCTACCAGGGTGAGACGTACCCGGACGGCACCTATTCGGGCAGCGGATTCAACGAGGACAGCTACGCCGAGGACACCGATCCGGCCACGATGCTCCTGGGCCAGCGCGCCGCCCCGGGCGGGGCGGACGACGACGAGCACGACGAGGTGATGCGCTGCCCGGTGTGCGCGGCGCCCAACTACCAGGACGCGCGGTACTGCGAGGCCTGCGGCTTCGCCCTGACCGGCGTCCCGGTCGCCGGTGGCGACGAGGACCACCGCGAGATCGACCTCGGCCCGCTGGCCGGCGTCTGCGACCGCGGTGTGCGGCACACCACCAACGAGGACTCGATGGGCGTGGCGATCGTCCACGGCACGCTGATCGCGGTGGTCTGTGACGGGGTCTCGACCACCCCGGGCTCCGGGGAGGCCTCCGCCGCCGCGGCGGCGACCGCGACGGCCATCCTCGCCGACGCGGTGCGCGCCCACGGGCCCGGCGAGGCCGTCCCGTACGACGAGCAGCCGGCGAGCCGGGTGAACGACGTCCTCGACGTCCTGGAGGAGTACTCCGAGTACGACGAGCCGCGCACCGCTCCGCGGCGGATCTCCGGCGGCTTCGGCCCGGACGAGGCCGACATCGCCCTGCAACGGGCCGTGGAGGCTGCTCAGGCCACGATCGCCCAGCTCAGCGCGGCGGAGGGCCGGATGGCGCCGTCCTGCACCTTCGCGGCGGCGATCATCACGCCGCCGTCGGTGGACGGCCCCGGCATGGTGACCGTCGGCTGGGTCGGTGACAGCCGCGTCTACCTGCTCGGCCCGCGCTGGTGCGAACGGCTCACCGCGGACGACACCTGGGCGGCCGAGGCGGCCCGGGCCGGGCTCATCCCGGCGTCGGAGGCGGAGACCCACCGGCGGGCGCACACGCTGACCCGCTGGCTCGGCGGCGACGCCGAGGACGTCACCCCGCACACCGCCGCCTTCCCGATCGAGACCCCGGCCACCGTGCTGGTCTGCAGCGACGGCCTGTGGAACTACTCCTCACGGCCGGACGTCCTCGCCGCGCTGGTGAACCAGCTCGAACCGAGCGCGGCCGCGCTGGACGTCTCCCGCCACCTCATCGACTTCGCCATCGACCAGGGCGGGCACGACAACATCACCGTGGTCGCGGCGCGGGTGACGAGCTGACGATGCCGCCGCGCCCACCGGTCGCCCGCCGTGCCCGGACCGCGGCGGGCGGATGAGCGCGTTCACGGCGAAGGTCTACCAGAACGAGTTCCTGCCGCCCGGCGGAACCCAGGTGCACGCGGTGCTCACCGTGACGTCGACGGGTGCCCCGGCCGGCCCACCGATCGTGGGCCGGCCGACCGGGCGTCCGGAGCAGGCCCTGGTCATCCTGCTCGACTGCTCCGGCTCGATGGCGAACCCGCCCGCGAAGGTCACCCAGGCCCGCCGCGCCGTCCGGGCGGCGCTCGACAGCCTGCCCGACGGGGCGTGGTTCGCGGTGGTGCGCGGCACCGGCTCCGCCGCGATGGCGTACCCGCGCTCGCCTGAGCTGGTGCCGGCGTCCGCGGCGACCCGGGCGGCCGCCCGCCACGCGGTGGACGCGCTCGAACCGCACGGCGGCACCGCGATGGGCCGCTGGCTGCGGCTGGCGAACGACCTGCTGGCGACCCGGCCGGACGCCATCGGCCACGCGCTGCTGCTCACCGACGGGCAGAACGGCGAGCTGGAGTCCGAGCTGCTCGACGCCGTCGACGCCTGCCAGGGCCGGTTCCAGTGCGACTGCCGCGGGGTGGGCACCGACTGGCGGGTGGAGGAGCTGCGGGCGATCGCCACCGGCCTGCTGGGGACGGTGGACGCCGTCCCCGAGCCCGCCGGCCTCGCGGCCGAGTTCGAGCGGATCGTGGCCACCGCCCTCGACCGGGCCACCGACCGGGTCGCGCTGCGAGTGTGGACGCCCACCGGCGCCTCGCTCGACTTCCTGCGGGAGGTCACCCCGGACCTGCGGGACCTCACCGACACGGGCCGGGTCGTCGACGACCACCACACGGACTACCAGACCGGGGCCTGGGGGGTCGAGTCCCGGGACTACCACCTGTGCGTGCGTCTTCCGGCCCGCGAGGTCGGCATCGAGGTCCTGGCGGCCCGCGTGAGCCTCGTCGTCGACGACCAGTCGATGTCATCCGCGCTGGTCCGCGCGCTCTGGACGGACGACACGGCACTGGCCACCCGGGTCAACACGGAGGTCGCGCATTACACCGGTCAGGCCGAACTGGCCAGGGTCCTCGCGGACGGGCTGGAGGCCCGTAATCAGGGAGACGACGTCACTGCCACACTGAGGCTTGGGCGGGGAGTACAGATCGCGCTCGCGTCGGGCAACGAAGCAACCTACCGCCTCCTACAGAAGGTGGTTCACATCGACGATCCCACAACGGGTACGGTTCGTCTGAAGAAAAACGTCGAGAAGATGGACGAGATGGTCCTCGACTCGAGGTCAACCAGGACTGTCCGGGTGAACAGGTGATCAGGTGAGCGCACGCTGCCCGGAGGGGCACCTGTCGCACGATCCCGACTACTGCGATCAGTGTGGGCTGCGGATCGTGGGTGGTCAGGAGCGATACGGCTACCGTCAGGACGACGCCGGCCGCGGCGCCGCGTACAACGCGGGCGCGCCCGCGGGGCGTCCGGCGGACCCGTACGGGCGCCGGACGCCGGAACGGGACCCCTCGGTGCCCCCGGGGCCTTCGGGCCCCGCCGGAGCGCCGGGAGGCTATGACCCGCTCGGCATCCGACGCGCCCCGGCCGACGCGCCGGGCGTGGCGGATCCGCCACGTGGCGCCGGCCGCGGCGGCGATCCCTACGGGGGCTATGGCCGCGAGGGCTACGCCGAGGAGCCACGCTCCGGGCGGTCCTACCCGGCGGACCCGTACAACCGCGACGGGTACGGCGCGCCCGACGGGCGGGGCCGTCCCGACGAGCGGGCCCGCCCGGACGAGCGGGCCCGGCCCGACGACCGCGGCCGCGGCGACCGGCCGCGTGAGGGGCTCGACCCCTACGGCCGCGAACGTGACGACCGCGGCCCCGGCTTCGGCGGCCGCGACGACCGCACCCCGCCCGGGTACGGGCGCGAGGACCGCGGCGGTGCCGGCGCCCCCGGCGGCTTCGGCGGTGGGCGCGGCGAGCCGGATCCCGCCGGCTACCCCCGCGCCCGCGACGACCGCGGCGGGTACGGCGCGCCCGACGGCCGGGGCGGCTACGGCGCCGGCGAGCCGGGCCGGGCGGCGCCCGAGGCCGACGACCGGCGCGGCTACCGCGACGACGGCTACGGCCCGAACGGCGGCGGCTACGGCGCCGACCCGCTCGGTGTGTCGGCCGCCGGCGCGACCCCGGTACCGGCCCCGGCCGGCACCCGGGACCGCGGTTCCGACCGCTACGCCCCCTGCCCGAACTGCCGTTCGCTCAACGAGCCCACCGCGCGCTTCTGCGAGACCTGCGGGCTCGACTTCAGCACCGGCCAGCTGCCCGCCCCGGCGGGCGCGGTGCCCGTCGACGACGCGGGTGTCACCTCCCGGCAGACCGGGTCACGGCGCGGCACCGAGGCCCGTCACACCACCGACCCGCGGATCGCCGACCCGCGCCGGGCCGACCCGAGGCTCGACGATCCCCGCCTCGGTGACCCGCGCGCGGGCGACCCGCGGATGGGCGACCCGCGGGCCGGCTCCCGGGGCCGCGAGTGGGACGAGGCCGCTCCCGGTGGCACGTGGGAGGCCGTCGTCGAGGCCGAGCGCGAGTACTACGACAGCGGTGACGACCACCGGGTGCCGTTCCCCGCGTTCTACCCGCGCCGCGTCTTCGTGCTGACCGAGTCGCAGATGCTGATCGGCCGGCGCAGCGAGTCGCGCGGCATCCACCCCGAGATCGACCTCTCGGGCGCGCCGGAGGACCCGGGCATCTCCCGGGCGCACGCGACCCTGGAGCGGATGCCCGACGGCACCTACGCCGTGCGCGACCCCGGTTCGACGAACGGGACCCGCCTCAACGACGAGCCGGACCCGATCGAGCCCGGCCGCCCGATCCCCCTGCGCGACGGCGATCGCGTCTACGTGGGCGCCTGGACGAGAATCACCGTCCGCGCGCAGTAGGCCCCACCTGGTGGGGCCCCGCCCGGCTGAACCCCGGGCGGGGCCCCACCGGCGAGCCTCGCCGCTTCCCCGGCGCCCGGGGAAGCGGCGGACGCCCTCCGAAGCGGGTCGCGCCAGCGGCGCATGGGCCGGCTACGACAACTCGCCACGACGAAGCCCCGGCGGCCCGGGGTGCCGGGGCTCTCTCGCCTGCCGCTCGGTCGCGGGTCCAGGTGTCTAGGTGAGGTGCCAGCGCTGGCCTTCGGGGGTGTCCTCGATGACCACACCGGCCGCCGCGAGCCGGGAGCGGATGGAGTCGGCCTCGCTGTAGTCCCGCCGGGCCCGCGCCGCCGAACGCAGGTCCAGCAGGACGTCCATGACACCGTCGAGCGCGGGGCGCAGCTCGGCGCCCGCCGTCGGCCACTGCTCGACCGGGTCGAGGCCGAGGACGGTGAGCATCCGGCGGGCGACGTCCACCCAGCCCGCGAGCTCGCGGCTGTGCGTCTTCGACAGCACCTGGTTGCCCCGGCCGACCACGCCGAACAGGGCGGCCAGCGCGCGGCCGACCCCGAGGTCGTCGTCCAGCGCCGCGGCGAACTCGGACCAGGCCAGATCGGCGTCCGCCGCCTCGGTGCCCGCCACGCGGTCGGCCTCGGCGGCGAGTGCCGTCGCCTCGGCCGGCCCGCCCAGGATGTCCAGGGCGTTGCGGACGAACGTCTCGATCCGGTCGTGCGCCGCCGCGGACTCGTCCAGGGTCTGCTCGCTGTACTCCAGTGAGGAGCGGTAGTGCGCGGAGAGCAGGTGGTAGCGCAGCACCTGGGGGCGTACGGCGGCGAGCGCGTCGGTCACGAAGAACGAGTTGCCCAGCGACTTCGACATCTTGGTGCCGCCGGTGGTGAGCAGGCCCACGTGCATCCAGTAGCGCGCCATCTCGCCCGCCGCGCCGGCAGCGGCCGCTGCCGCACCGGCCGTGGCCGTGGCCGCTGCCGCGCTCGCGCCCGCCGCGCCGGCACCGGCGGCGACCGCCAGCTCCGCCGCGCACACGGACTGCGCCCGCTCGTTCTCGTGGTGCGGGAACACCAGGTCCAGGCCGCCGCCGTGGATGTCGAACACGTCGCCGAGGTACTTGCCCGCCATCGCGGAGCACTCCAGGTGCCAGCCCGGCCGGCCCGGGCCCCAGGGAGAGGACCAGGAGGGCTCGCCGGGCTTCACGGCCTTCCACAGGGCGAAGTCCCGGGGGTCGGCCTTGCCCGGCTCGGACTCCGGGGACGGGTGCATCGCGGCGGGCCGCTGGTGGGAGAGCGCACCGTAGTCCGCGAACGCGCCGACGCGGAACCACACCGAGCCCGCGCCGGAGTAGGCGAACCCACGCTCGACCAGGACGCCGATCATCTCGAGCATCTCGGGGATGTGCCCGGTGGCCCGCGGGGAGATCGTCGGGGGCAGGATCCCGACGGCCCGGTAGGCGTCCTCGAACGCCCGGGTCTGCCGGGTCGCGAGCTCCCACACGCTCGTCCCCGCCCGGTCGGCGTTGACGATGATCTTGTCGTCGATGTCGGTGACGTTCTGGACGAAGGTCACCGACAGGCCGCTCTGCGTCAGCCAGCGCCGCAGCAGATCGAAGGCGAGGGCGGTCCGGATGTGGCCTACGTGCGGCGGGGACTGGACGGTGGGCCCACACACGTACACGCCCACATGACCGGGGCGCTGCGGCACAAACGGCCGCACGCGCCGGGTGCGCGTGTCATAGAGGTGAAGACCCATCTGTCAAGGGTACGGCCCCGCCGCGACGGGGACGCCGAAGGGAGGGTCCCCAGGTCGGTTACGGCGGGCTCAGCCGGTGGTGAGAACGCGCTCAGCGACCACGCGGATCACCAGCCGGACCTCATCCGGACCGTCCCACTGGTACGGGGCTCCGGTGTACTTGACGGCGAGCTGGTCGATGAGCTCCTTGCCGCCCTCCTCGGAGAGCGTGGCCAGCCCGCGGACCTCCACGTAGCTGTACGGGTCCCGCTGATCGAGGAACATCAGCCCGACCCGCTGGTCGCGCGCGATGTCACGCTCCTTGGCGCGCCCACGCACGGTCGACAGCAGCAGCTCGTCGCCGTCCCGGGCGATCCACAGCACGGTCAGGCGAGGCGAGCCGTCGGGACGGATCGTCGCCAGCGTCACGTAGGTCGGAGCATCCGCGAGCGCCCTGACCGACTCGGGAAGCCGCGCCGCCATCACACTCCTCCGAGAGTCACTCACCGGGCACACCCTCTCACTCCACCCGGGACCCAACCTACGCCGATGCCAGTCAGGCATAACGCCCAGGGCCGCGACTTCCCCGGACCACCGTGGGACCCGGACCCGCTCACGAACGGGTCCGACCAGACGCTGGTGGCCTCGGACGCGGGTGGCCTCGGACGCGGGTGGCCTCAGACGCGGGTGATCAGGGCTGTCGCGATGGCGGCCAGCCCCTCGCCGCGCCCGGTGAGGCCCAGCCCGTCCGTCGTCGTCGCCGAGAGGTTCACCGGGGCGCCCAGCGCCGCCGACATCGCCTCCTGCGCCTCGACCCGGCGGGCGGCCATCCGTGGGCGGTTACCGACCACCTGGACGGCCACGTTCCCGATCAGCCAGCCGTCCTCGGCGAGCAGGCGCGCGGTCTCCCCGAGCAACGCCGCGCCGGACGCGCCGGACCACTCCGGGCGACCGGTGCCGAACACCGCGCCGAGATCACCGATGCCGGACGCGGTGAGCAGCGCGTCGCACGCCGCGTGCGAGGCGACGTCGCCGTCGGAATGCCCGGCGAGCCCGGTCTCCCCCGGCCACAGCAGGCAGGCGACCCAGCACTCCCGCCCCTGTTCGAAGGGATGGACATCGACACCTGTGCCCACCCGGGGCAGCGCCGGTTCGGTCACCGCTGCCCGTCGCCGGGTGCGAACTGGGCCAGCAGGGCCTCCGCGAGGACCAGGTCGGCTGGTCGGGTCACCTTGAACGCCTCCTCGGCGCCGGGGATCGTCGTCACCGGCACCCCCAGAGCTTCCACCAGGCCGGCGTCGTCGGTGACCGGCAGGTCCCGGTTCGCGTAGGCCGTGTGCAGGATGTCCCGCCGGAAGCCCTGCGGGGTCTGCACCGCGCGCAGGACGTCCCGGGGTGGGGTCCGCACCACCCGGCCGTCGGCGTCCACTTCCTTGACGGTGTCCGTCACGGGCAACACGGGGATCACGGCGGGATGGCCGTCGAGCACCGTGGTCGCGACGGCGTCCACCAGTTTGGCGGGCGTGAGCGGCCGCGCCGCGTCATGCACGAGGACCACGCCGATGTCGTCGTCCAGTGCCTCGAGCGCGGCGCGGACCGAGTCCACCCGCTCGGCGCCGCCGGGGACGACACGCACCCGTGGACCGAGGATCTGGCTGACCACCTCGACGAGGGTCGGCGGCGCCGCGACCACGACCTGCGAGACGAGCGTGGACGACAGAAGCGTCTCCACCGCGCGCAGAAGCATCGGCCGGCCCGCGAGCGGCCGCAGCGCCTTCGGCGTGCCACCGCCGAGACGCTCGCCTCGCCCCGCCGCCGGGACGAGGGCCCCGACCCGGGTGCTCACCAACTCCGGCCGCCGCGGCGACCGCGCCTACCCGCCCGGGAGATCCAGGCGGGTGAGAGGCCCCCTTCCGGGGGCACTCCCACGGGGATGAAAATCCGCCGCAACCACGATTCGGTCGGAAACATCAAGCCTTCCGCTGACATCGAGCGGCGCGTACATTGCCGCCCCGGTGTTGCCGACCGCACATGTTCGAGCCTGCCGGTATCAGCCGGCGAGAACCTCGTCGAGCATGGCTTCGGCCTTGTCCTCATTGGTGCCCTCGGCGAGCGCGAGCTCGCTGACGAGAATCTGCCGCGCCTTGCTGAGCATGCGCTTCTCACCCGCGGAAAGACCGCGTTCGCGATCACGCCGCCAGAGATCACGAACGACCTCGGCGACCTTGTTCACGTCGCCCGAGGCGAGCTTCTCGAGATTGGCCTTGTACCGCCGGGACCAGTTGGTCGGCTCCTCCGTGTGCGGGGCGCGCAGCACCTCGAACACACGCTCCAAGCCGTCCTGACCGACGACATCACGCACCCCGACCATGCCGACGTTGTCGGCTGGAACGCGGACAGTTAGATCGCCCTGAGCGACCTTCAGCACGAGATAAAGTTTCTCTTCACCCTTGATGACGCGTGTTTCAATCGCATCAATCAGAGCAGCACCATGATGCGGGTAAACAACGGTCTCGCCGACTTGGAACGCCATGTGTCACGTGCCCCTTCCGCCTCTACCAGCGTAACACGCACGCATCGCCGCAGGTCAGACGCGCGCTCCTGGCCTGCCGTACGAAGGGGGCGACCGTCGTGTTCCGACCACCCTCCGAGGCCGGCGGGTACGGCGCGCGACAGACCCGGCGCCGAGCCCGACCGGATCGGCGCAGGTCGGGGGCTATCAACGGGCGACGTGTCCGGTCTGGCGAAACAGATGGCGTTGCGGCGGAAGTTGTCCGGTTGTTGGTATCAAGAGCGTCGCGACACTACCGTCCCTACCCCGCCAGCCCCGCATCGACCCGCCGAAGGTCCCCCCGGGGCCGCCGTCCCCACCAGGCGTGTCGCGCCGGCCGGGCGGGCCGCCGCCCATCCCGGTCCGGTCCGCGGGCGCACCCACCGGCCCACGCCACCAACCCAGCCGCGCCCACCGGCCCCACGGCCGCCGCGTGGCCGAGGGGCGCGTGGCCGAGGGCGGCCCGACCGCCGGCGGGGACCGAAGGCCCTGTCCGCCAGGGCCCTGCACCCTTTCTCTCCCGGACCTGTGGAATCCGGTCGGCCCGCCCCGAGAGTGCCGGGCCCGTCCAGGCTCCCCTGTTCAGTACGTACAACTGTCCCGAGTCTGGATAAAGCAGATCTTCCAGACATCTGATCACGTGGATGGCATCCGGTTGCGCGAGACGACAGGGAAACGCCATGCTCGCGGTCGCCCACCCGCCCGAGGCCGGCTCCCTTCCGCCAGCTCCACCCGCCGACCTGGTCAGACAGCTGAACCCGCCCGGACCCGCCCCCGAAGCCGCGGCTCTTCCGCCCACACCCGCGGCGCGCCGAACGGGTCCGACCTGTGGGCGGGTTCGCCTGGGCCGTTCGGATCCGTTGTCAGCCGTCCGATCGGTCCGAGATGTCGAGCCCAACACGCTGGGCCGCACATAGCGGGCGCGGGTGGCTAGTCTTAGCCCCGCACCCGCGGCTCCGACCTGGGACGCGGGTGACCGGGTGCGCTCCCGGTGCGCCACGCGGCGATCCACTGGACGTCGCGCCGGCCCGCACCGGTGCGCGCCGGCCGCTGCGGGCCCCCGCAACGGCCACCTGACCGGTCACGACCGATCGGCACCGACGCGCCAGGCGCGCCGGTCCCTGCGCAGGAGGAGCCACCGAGCCGTGAGCCGCCGTCTGGGTGCTCGTTCCGCGACGTCCACCATCCACGGGACGCCGCACGTCGAAGCCACCGAAACCGGTGGTCCGGGCCACGCCCCGGGAGTCGGCGGCGGCCCGAGAACCGCCCGCCGTGGTCGGGTCCGCACGCGGGCCGCCGTGGCGGCGTCCGTCGCCGCGGCCGCCGTCGCCGCGTCCGCGCTGAGCGGGTGCGCGTCCGGCACCGACGCCCTCACCAACTCCGCCCGCACCACGACCAACTCGGTGAGCGGAGCCGTCGGCTCGGTCACCCTGCGAAACGTCTACGTCGCCGGCCCGGCGAACGAGGGCGGGTCAGCACAGATCATCTCCGCCGTGTTCAACGGCGGGGCCGAGGAGGACAGCCTGATCGGGGTCTCGTCTCCCGCGGCCGGTGGCGGCACGGCGCCGAAGCCCTCGATCATCCGTCCCGGCGCGGGCAACATCTACATCGCGAACGGCTCGGCGCCCACGCTGACCGGCCTGACCGAGCAGCTGGCCGTCGGCGACGAGGTGCCGGTCACCTTCACCTTCGCGAAGTCGGGCAGCGTCACCCTCGACGTGCCGGTCGAGCCCCCGGCCCCGGGGGCGTCCGGCGGCCCGGTGGCCCCGACCGCGCCCGCGGAGACCTCGGCGGCGCCGTCCGCCACCGCCACGCCGTCCAGCGGTGTGGCCGGCGAGAGCGGCGCACCGCCGGCCGGCGGCACGACGACCGAACCCGGCACCCCCGCGGAGAGCCCGGCCCCCGCCGGCACCCCGACCGCCTGACCCACCCACCCCTCGCCGGGCCCGCTCCCGCCCCGGCGACCGCGCCAGCCGCGGTGCTTCCCCACCCCTGAACCGAAGCGTGGCGGGTCGGTGAGTCCATGGACTCACCGACCCGCCACGCTTTCGTGTACCCACCGGATTTCGGCCGGCGGGCAGCGGTTCGGTGGGTGGGGGGCGGGCCTCGGGTGGCGGGTCCGGCTTCGGGATCGGGTCGGTTCCAAGGTTGCCCGGGCCGCGGGGTGTCGGTGATGCCCGGAGGTGGGAGCGTGCCGGCCCCTAAGTGGGGGCGTTTCCCGCCGGGGGTGGTGGGCCGCCCTGATTGTCGGACCCACCGACTACGGTGACCGCCATGTCGTCTATAGGTCCCGCGGCGCGGTCCGGCACGGGCGCAGGGCGGGCCTCCTCGCGGGCGGGCTCGGGTTCCCGCAACCCCGCCGGTGGTTTCCGGTGCTCGGCCTGCGAGGCCGAGGCCGTCCGCTGGGCCGGCCGGTGTCCGCGCTGCCAGGCCTGGGGCACGCTGGAGGCGCAGGCGCCCGCCCCGCGCCGGGCCGGCGGGTTCTCCGGTGGCCTGGGTGGCAGCGGTCGCATCGGTGCCGCGGCCCCGGTCACCGCGCCGGCCACCCCGGTCACGGCGGTCGACGTGACCACCGCGCGCTCGCGTCCCACCGGCATCGGCGAGCTCGACCGCGTGCTCGGCGGCGGGATCGTCCCCGGGGCGGTGATCCTGCTCGCCGGGGAGCCGGGTGTCGGCAAGTCGACCCTGCTGCTGGAGGTCGCCGCCCGCAGCGCGGCCACCGGGTCGCGCTCACTGGTCATCACCGGGGAGGAGTCCGCCGCCCAGGTCCGCCTGCGGGCGGGGCGGACGGGCGCGCTGCATCCCGATCTCTGGCTGGCGGCCGAGACCGACCTGGGCGCGGTGCTCACCCACGTCGAGCAGGTCCAGCCGGCCCTGCTGGTCGTCGACTCGGTGCAGACCATCTCCTCCGCCGGCTTCGACGGGTCGGCCGGCGGGGTGACACAGGTGCGCGAGGTGGCCGGCGCCCTGATCCGCACCGCCAAGGCGCTCGGCCTGGCGACCGTGCTGGTCGGCCATGTGACGAAGGAGGGCGCCGTGGCCGGGCCGCGGCTGCTCGAACACCTGGTGGACGTCGTCCTGCACTTCGAGGGCGAACGGCACTCGACGCTGCGCCTCGTCCGGGCCGGCAAGAACCGTTACGGCCCGGCGGACGAGGTGGGCTGCTTCGAGATGCACGACTCGGGCATCCGCGAGGTCGCCGATCCCAGCGGGCTGTTCCTGTCCCGGTCCGGCGGCGCCGGACCGGCGGCCGTGCCGGGCACCTGCGTCACGGTGACCGTGGAGGGCCGGCGTCCGCTGGTCGCCGAGGTGCAGGCGCTGGTGGCGGAGGCGTCGGCGCAGGTGCCGCGCCGCGCGGTCTCCGGGCTCGACGCCGCCCGGGTGGCGATGATCCTCGCCGTGGTCGAGCGGCGGGCGCGGGTCCGGTTCGGCCGGGCGGACGTCTACACGGCGACCGTCGGCGGGGTCCGGCTCGCCGAGCCGGCGGCGGACCTGGCGGTCGCGCTGGCCACCGTGAGCGCCGCCCGGGACCAGCCGCTGCCGGGTGATTTGGTGGCGATCGGTGAGGTGGGCCTGGCGGGTGAGGTGCGTTCGGTCAGCGCGGTGCGGGCGCGGCTCGCCGCGGCGGCCCGGCTGGGCTTCCGCCGGGCGCTCGTGCCGACCGGCTCCGGCGAGGCACCGGAAGGGTTGACCGTCCAGGAAGTGCCGGACCTTATCGCGGCCATTGCGCACATGTACGACGAATGAACCTCCTTTGGTGATTGCCGGATATGGTGAGGCCGCCGTGAGCCCGCACTGATCCGCATGCGACTTACCGATACCATTACGGCGACGGGCACGACATGGTGGGGGCGTTCGACGCACAGGACGTCGAAGAACAACGAGGGAGCCTGATGGCAGGACCACCCGGGGATGACATCTTCCGGGCGACACTCGCCGCGGTCGCGCCCGGTACCCCGTTCCGAGACGGTCTCGAACGCATCCTGCGTGGGCACACCGGTGCGCTCATAGTGCTCGGCCATGACAAGGTCGTCGAGGGCCTGTGCACCGGCGGCTTCGAGCTCGACGTGGAGTTCTCCGCCACCCGCCTGCGCGAGCTGGCGAAGATGGACGGCGCGATCGTGCTCTCCTCCGACCTCGCGCGGATCGTGCGGGCCGCCGTGCACCTCGTCCCGGATCCGACGGTCCCCACCGAGGAGTCCGGCACCCGGCACCGCACCGCGGAGCGGGTCGCGAAGCAGACCGGCTTCCCCGTCATCTCGGTCAGCCAGTCGATGCACATCATCGCCCTTTACGTGGCGGGGCGGCGGTACGTGCTCGACGGCGCCGCGGCCATCCTCTCCCGCGCCAACCAGGCGCTCGCCACGCTCGAACGCTACAAGATGCGCCTCGACGAGGTCGCCGGCACCCTCTCGGCGCTGGAGATCGAGGATCTGGTCACCGTCCGGGACGCCATCTCGGTGAGCCAGCGGCTGGAGATGGTCCGGCGGATCGCCGACGAGATCGAGAGCTACGTCGTCGAGCTCGGAACCGACGGGCGGCTGCTGTCGCTGCAGCTCGAGGAGCTGATGGCCGGCGTCGAGACCGAGCGCGAGCTCACCGTGCGCGACTACCTGCCGGCCGGCTCGCGGGCGGGCAACGCCGCCCAGGTGCTCGCCGAGCTGTCCGCGATGTCGCCGACGGACCTGCTTGACCTGACCGTCATCGCCCGGGTGATCGGCTTCTCCGGCGGGGCGGACATCCTCGACCGCCAGATCAGCCCGCGCGGCTACCGGATGCTGGCCAAGGTCCCGCGCCTGCCACGGATGGTGGTGGACCGCCTGGTCGACCACTTCAGCACCCTGCAGAAGCTGCTCGCGGCCGGGGTCGACGACCTGCAGGCGGTGGACGGCGTCGGCGAGACCCGCGCCCGAGCGGTCCGCGAGGGGCTCTCCCGGCTCGCCGAGTCGAGCATCCTCGAACGCTACGTCTGAAACCGCCACGTCTGGAACCGCCGCGGCTGAGACCGTCACGTCCGACCGCCCGGTGGACGGGCCGGCGGGCGCCGGACGGGCGGGCCGGCGGCGGGCGGTGCGCCGGGACTTGAGACGATTTCCGCGATGACATCCGTGCGAATGGCTGACGAGGTGCTGGACTGGTTCGCGGTCTGTGCCCGCGACCTGCCCTGGCGGCGGCCGGAGACGACCCCGTGGGGCGTCCTCGTCAGCGAGATCATGCTGCAGCAGACTCCGGTCAACCGGGTCCTGCCGGTCTGGGCGCAGTGGCTGAGCCGCTGGCCGACGCCGGCCGACCTCGCCGCCGAGCCGTCCGGTGAGGCCGTGCGGGCCTGGGGGCGCCTCGGCTACCCCCGCCGAGCCCTGCGGCTGCACCAGGCCGCCACCGCCATGCTGGAACGGCACGGCGGCGCCGTGCCGGCCGGGCTCGACGACCTGCTGGCGCTGCCCGGTGTCGGGAGCTACACGGCCCGGGCGGTGGCGGCGTTCGCCTTCCGGCAGCGCCACGCCGTGATCGACGTGAACGTCCGCCGGCTGGTCGCCCGGGCGGTGGAGGGGGTCGCCGAGGGGCCGACGGCCGTCTCCCGGCGCGATCTGGCGCTGGTCGCCGACCTGTTGCCGGCGGACCCGGAGACCGCGGCGCGGACGAGCGCGGCGTTCATGGAGTTGGGCGCGCTGGTCTGCGTGGCCCGGGCGCCCCGCTGCGCGGCGTGCCCCGTCCGGGACCGGTGCGCGTGGCTGGCGGCCGGCAGCCCGCCGTCCGAGGGCCCGGCCCGCCGCCCGCAGGGCTACGCCGGGACCGACCGCCAGGTGCGCGGCCGGCTGCTGGCCGTGCTCCGGGAGGCGACCGGGCCGGTCGAGCAGGCCGACCTCGACGCGGTGTGGGACGAGCCGGTCCAGCGTGACCGGGCGCTCGCCGGGCTCCTCACCGACGGCCTGGTCAGCCGGACGGCGCCGGGCGTGTACGCCCTCCCGCGCTGACACCTGTCCCGGGCACGGACACCCGTCCCGCGCGCTGACGCCCTCCCCCACACTGACACGCCCGGCCCGCGCGCCGACATCCCCGCGGACCATTTCACGGCACTTCGGCGACACGGAGGTGCCGTGAAATGGTCCGCCCGGAAATCAGGTCGGGCGCGGAGCGGGGGCCCGAAAGCGATATCCGATCCCGCGGATGCTCTCGATGAGCGGCGGATGAACGTCGATAAGTCCACGGGAAGTGACCGCCGGGCGCGGTGGGACACCCGGCGCGGCGGTGAAGTCGGGGCGCTGCGCGGCGGTGCTGTCGGCCACACCGGAGATGGAGTCCCCGAGACGGCGGCGCAGACGGCGCACGTGCACCGCCAGCGTGTTCGGGTCGGTGTCGGCCGAGCCCCAGACCTCGGTGAGCAGGGTCTCCCTGGTGACGACCCGCCCGGCGTGCCCGAGCAGCAGGTGCAGCAGCCGGAACTCCCGCGGCGGCATGTGCACGGCGCGGCCGTCCACGGTGACCTCGTGCGCGTCGACGTCGAGGACGACCGGCCCGGAGCGCAGCACGCTGGACGCCGCGGCGGCGACCGTCGACGCCCCGACCGACCCGGGCCAGCCCGTCACCCCGCCGGCCAGCCCGGTGGCGAGGATCCCGCCGGCGCCACCCGCACCGACGACGGACCCCGGTCCGGCGCCGAAGCCACCGGCCGCCTCCGGGCCCACGGGCGAGCCGGCCCGGTCCGCGACCAGCCCGCCGCGAGGGCCCACGCCACTCGGACCGCCCAGGGGACCAGGGCCGTCCAGGCCGGCCACGGAGGCGGCCAGCCCGCCGACGGCGCCGACCATCGCGAGCACCTCGTGCAGGCGGTACGGCTTGCCCACGCAGGCGCTCGCCCCGGCCTCGAGCGCCGCCGCGGCCTGTTCCCGGTCATCGGGGCCGACCGCGAACAGGATGGGCGTCGTGTCCCGGCCCGCCACGGAGCGGACCGTGCGGATCACGGTGACGCCGTCCACCACCGGCAGCCGCGCGCTGATCAGTACCGCGGACGGGTCGAGCCGACCGATCTCGACCAGAGCCCGGGCGCCGTCGGTGACGACGCTGACCTCCACACCCTGGCCGCGCAGCGCCGGCAGCAGTTCGTCGTTCGCCTCGTCGTCGGCGATGAGCAGCGAGGGCGCGGGCTGCCCGCGATCTGGCGCGGCGGGGGCGACCGCACCGTCGCCCCCGCCGCTGACCGTCGGCCACACGTCGGGAGATCTCAGCCGAACTTCCCGGAGACGTAGTCCTCGGTCCGCTTCTCCTTCGGGTTGCTGAAGATCTGCGCGGTGCGGTCGCATTCCACCAGCCGTCCCGGTTCGCCGGTCTTCTCCAGCGAGAAGAAGGCGGTCGTCTCGCTCACACGGGACGCCTGCTGCATGTTGTGCGTGACGATGACGATCGTGTAGCTGGACCGGAGCTTCTGGATCAGGTCCTCGATCGCCAGGGTGGAGATCGGGTCGAGCGCGGAGCACGGCTCGTCCATGAGCAGCACCTGCGGCTCGACGGCGATCGCGCGGGCGATGCACAGCCGCTGCTGCTGGCCGCCGGACAGGCCGGCGCCGGGCCGGTTGAGCCGGTCCTTGACCTCGTCCCACAGGTTCGCGCCGCGCAGCGACTCCTCGACCCGCTCGTCGAGCAGCGCCTTCTTGCGGACGCCGTTCAGCTTCAGCCCGGCGATGACGTTCTCGTAGATCGACATCGTGGGGAACGGGTTGGGCCGCTGGAAGACCATGCCGACGTTGCGGCGGACGTTCACCGGGTCGACCCCGGGGCCGTACAGGTCCTCCCCGTCGAGCAGGACCTTGCCCTCGACCCGGGCACCGGGGAGGACCTCGTGCATCCGGTTGAGCGTCCGCAGGACGGTCGACTTCCCGCAGCCGGACGGCCCGATGAAGGCCGTCACGGTCTTGGGCTCGATCGTCAGGTTCACGTCGGCTACGGCCTTGAACTTCCCGTAGTAGGCGGTCAGCCCCGAGATGTCGATACGGGTGGCCATTGCTACCTCGACTCAGGTGTTTGTGCGGTCGGTCGGTTCGTGGAAGAAGGCAGTACCCGGACTGCCGACTGGCGCCCTGGGCGGACGACGACGGCCACCACGGGCTACTTGATCGTCGCCCGGCGTGCCACGAGCCGAGCGAGCAGATTGAGCAGCATGATGATGATAATCAGGACGAGCGCCGCGGCCCAGGCCCTGTCGATCGCTACCTGCTGCGGCTGTCCGGCCTGTGAATAGATATACAGCGGCAGGGCCGACTGCTCCCCGGAGAACGGGTTGAAGTTGATCGAGTTCGAACCGAAGACGGTCAACAGCAGTGGCGCCGTCTCGCCGGCCACCCGGGCGACGGCCAACATGACACCGGTGACGATTCCTGGTAGCGCGGTCGGGAGCACCACCTTCAGAATCGTCCGCCATCGGGCTACACCGAGCGCGTAGCTCGCTTCGCGCAGCTCGTCGGGAACGAGTTTCAGCATCTCCTCGGCGGACCGCACGACCACTGGAATCATGAGGATCGTGAGGGCGAGGGCACCGGCGAAGCCAGAGAAGCTCTGCCCCAGCGCGAGAATCCAGAAGCCCAGCACGAACAGACCCGCGATGATCGACGGGAGGCCGGTCAGGACGTCCACGAAGAAGCTGATCACCCGGCTGATCCGGCCGGTTCCGTACTCGACCAGGTAGATGGCGACCAGCAGCCCGAACGGCACCGCCATGATGCTCGCCAGTCCGACCTGCTCAAGGGTGCCGATGATCGCGTGGTAGATGCCGCCGGCGGCGTCCCGGGCCCTGATGCCGCGCATCGAGTGGGTGAGGAAGTTCCCGTCCAGCCGGCTGGCGCCCCGCGACACGACGCTCACGATGATCGCGAGCAGCGGGACCAGCGCGAGCAGGAACGAGCCGAACACGGCCGAGGTGACGAGCCGGTCCCGGGCCCGCCGCGACCCCTCGACCATGACCGACGCAACCGTCTGCCCGATCCCGAACAGGATCAGCGCGATCAGGACGAACTGGATGCGGCTGTGGATGGATGTCACCAGGTAGAGCAGGACGGTCAGCACGACCGCGCCCACCGCTATCGCGCCGAGCACCGGCCGGCCGAGCGTCTGCCCACGCAGGTTCAGCGAGCCGCCGCTGACCGGAGCCGGCGGCGCCGTCGTCGTCGCGGTGCTCATGCCGCCCGCCCCGAGAACTCGCGACGCCGCGCGATGACGGCTCGAGCAATCATGTTGACCACCATCGTGACGACGAAGAGAACGAGACCGGACGCGATGAGCGCGCCCTTTCCGATGTCGTTTGCCTCACCGAATCCGTTCGCCACGTTCGCGGCGATCGTGTTTCCGGCGGGAGTGAGAATCTTCCAGGAGATGTCGAAGGAGGCCGGCAGCACGAGGGCCACCGCGATCGTCTCGCCCATCGCCCGGCCGAGACCCAGCATGGAGGCGCTGATCACGCCCGGCTTGCCGTAGGGAATGACCGCCGTCCGGATCATCTCCCAGCGGGTGGCGCCGAGCGCCAGAGCGGCCTCGCGGTGGATGATCGGAACCTGGGAGAAGACCTCCCGGGAGATCGCCGCCACGATCGGGAGAATCATGATTGCCAGCACCACGCTGGCCAGGAACATCGAACGGCCGACCGTGCCGTTGCCGATGTCGAAAAGCGGGATCCAGCCGAAGTAGTCGGCCAGCCAGGACTGCGTCCCGTTGAAGTGCGGAGCGAGGACGATCAGGCCCCAGAGGCCGTAGATGACGCTCGGCACGGCCGCGAGCAGGTCGACGATGAAGCCGAGCCCGGAGGCCAGCCGGCGCGGCGCGTAAATGGTGATGAAAAGCGCGATGCCGACCGCGACCGGAACCGCGAGGAGGAGCGCCCCCACGGCGGAGATCAGAGTTCCGAACAGCAGGGCGGCGACACCGAAGACCGGCGGGTCGGCGTTGGCTCGCCACTCCTCCGTGGTGAGGAAGTTCCCGGTGTTCGCGCCCAGGGCATCGGTGGCCCGCAGCACCAGGAAGATCGCGATCAGCGCGATGAGCACGAGCAGGCTGATGCCCGCCGTCCTGGTCAGGTTCTTGAACACGACGTCGGCCAGGCCGACCTTCGGTTTGGCGTCCGCCGGCGGTGTGATGTCCGGCGGTCCGAGGTCCGGCGCCGTCGTGCTCGCCGCCGCGTTGGCCGGCGTCGCGGTACTCGTCGGCGTCGCGCTCGTCGGCGTCGCCTCCGCCGCCTCCGGGGTGGGCTGCGAACCGGTCCCCCGAGACCCAGCGTCTGCCGGGCTACCCGGCTCAGTCGTCATCCGTACCTACCTCGACTCTTCCTCCCTCAGGGGCGACCGGCCCGGCCGCCGGTCGGATCGACCGGCGGCCGGGGCGGACGCCCGGAAAACCAGGTTCCGCGGTCGGGGCGACGGTGCCCCGACCGCGGAAGGACATGCTGGTCAGCCCGTCAGGCCAGCCTCAACCGTCAGGCGATCTTGGCGACGACGCCGCGGACCTTCGCGGCGATCGTGTCCGGCAGCGGGGCGTAGCCGAGGTCCGCGATCGCGGACTGGCCGGCCTCGGAGGAGATGTAGGTCAGGAAGCTCTTGAGGAGCGGAGCCTGGTCGGCGGGAGTGCCGGTGGTGCAGGCGATCTCGTAGGTGGCCAGGTAGATCGGGTAGGCACCCTTGGTCGCCGTGGTGTAGTCGAAGGTGAGCTTGAGGTCGTCACCCTCGGCGACCTTGGCGGAGCTGATGCCGATCGAGGCGGCGTCGGTGCTCACCTCGACGAACTCGTCGGCGGCGTTGCCGATCAGCGCCGTCGGCAGGCTGGCGTTCTCCGCGTAGGAGAGCTCGACGTAGCCGATCGCGTTCGGGGTGGACTTGACGGTCGAGGTCACGCCGTCACTGCCCTTGGCGCCCTGGCCACCCGGCGCGGTCCAGTCGGAGCCGCCCTCGAAGGTCCAGTCGGCCGCCGCGGCGCCCTTGAGGAACTTGGTGAAGTTGTCCGTCGTGCCCGAGCCGTCCGAGCGGTGGATCGACTGGATGGGAGCGTCCGGCAGGCTCACGCCGTCGTTGTCGGCGACGATCGCCGGGTCGTTCCACTTGGTGATCGCGCCGGAGTAGATCTTCGCGACGTTCGACGCGCTCAGGTTCAGCTTGTCGACACCGTCGAGGTTGTAGATGAGCGCGATGGGCCCGACGACCATCGGGATGTCGACGGCCGCGCCGCCGGTGCAGCGGGCGTCCGCCGCGGTCTTCTGGGCATCCTTCAGCGCGGAGTCGGACCCCGCGAAGGTGACCTGCTTGTCGATGAACTGCTGGCGTCCCGTCGACGAACCGGAGCCCTGGTAGTTGATGGTGGCGCCGTCGCATTCGTCCTGGTAGGCCGAGACCCACTCGTCCATCGCGTTCTTCTGCGCGGACGAGCCCGAGCCGGTGATCGACCCCTTGGCGCAGTCGATCCCACCGGCGGCGGTCGACGGCGCGGCACCGGTCGTGGTGTCGGTGTCGCTGTTGTCGTCCGAGCCGCACGCGGCCAGAGAGAGCAGCGCCGCGGCGGCGAGGCCCGCGACGATCTGACGCTTGCCTAGGTTCACTAGCAATCCTTCGTCCATCTGGTTCGCGCCTCGCGGCGCGGATCTGGTCCCGCCCCCCGGATCGGGGTGCCGGCGAGAATCGAAGCGATGTCGAGTGAACGAAAGGTGAACAGCGACGGACATGAACCGCACTCAAACAGGAACACATCCCGGCCATGGGTTTCGACACGAGTCGACAACCCGCGCACGACCATTTTAGATACGTTCAGTAGTCGCTAGCTACACACATAGACACCAGGGTCGATGGCCGACCTGGAACCGGCCGGCGCCCTCGATACCCCCGGCAGCCTCGGCGGCATGCTGGCCACGGCGTCGCGGGGCCCGTGTGGCCGATCCCCTCACCCACGACCGCCGGCCCGCTCACCCACGACCGCCGGTCTGGTCGCCCGCGGTCGCCGGTCAGGTCGCCCCCAACGGCCGACCAGGGAGACCACGCCCAGGCACAAGGTCGAGCACACCACTTACAACCCTCCATAAACACGTCATCTCGGACATTTGATTACGCATATGAACAGGACTTTCGTCCCGCGTCACCAGACGTCCGACTCTGACCGGAGATCGCCCCGCGCCTTCCCGTCAAGCCAGTCGTTTGCTATAAAGCAAACAAGCGGTAGCTGACAGCATTGCCTCATAACCGCAGAGTCAGGAGGTGGTTCAGGCTCGACCCGAACGCACGTCACCGCGACGACGGCGCCCCTCCGGCCTCACCCGGGCTCGTCCGGAAACCGCCCCGGGCTCCCGCGAACCGGGCGTCGGTACCGCGGGCCGTCGCCATCGCGTCGCCAATCGTTCATGTCGAGTTCGGTCACCGGCCACCGGGCCCACCGGGTGCCGTCGATCGCGCTCCACCCGCCGAACGGGCACTTCCGGTACCGGCCATCCGGCGGAACCCCCAGCTCCACCGGTCAGCGGCCCCACAGCCGGAACCGGTTCCCGCCGGCGGGAGCAACACGCGCTGAACACACCTGTCTCCGATCCCGCCCGCGACGCCGAAGTCGGTGGACCGCCAGCAACAGGAAGGCAGCATGCACGATGAACACCGTCGACACCGGTGAACTGATGCCGGAGCCCAGACCCGTATCCGGAGGTCCACCGCCGTCGCTGGCGGAAGTCGTCACAGTCCGGGACGGGTTACTGGTGGAGCACGAGCTGGTCCTGGCCCCCGGCGCGACGGCGGCCGACCTGACCAGCGCCATGATCCTGGTCCCGCCCGCCGCCGCCCTCGTCAGTCACCACGGTGACGTGGACCTCTCCCTGATTTTCCGTGAGGTCCCACGCCCGGGCCCCGAGGGCACCGCCGCGCACCACTGAGCCGCCCGCGCCGAACCGCGCCGTCCGTCCGTCCGTCCCGGCCACGCCGAACCGTCCGCCGGGCCGGTACGGCTGGGACCGCTACGACAGTGGACGGCACAGCGGACCGCACGACAGCCGACGGTGCGCCAGAGGTGTCGCCGGCACGCTGTCCCGGCCGGGGCTCGCCGCGATCCGCGAGCGGCGGGCACCCCTTTCCCATCGGCCGGTGACGCGCCGGTGGCCCATCCGCCCGCCCGGTCCCGGCCGCGCACACCGGGGCCGGGCGGGTGGTCCGGTGCGGCCCGTCTCGGGGGGCGGGCCGTCCCGGAGACGGCCGGCGTCCGTCGGCCCGCCGCGCCGAACCAATATCGTGGACGACGTGGCTGTTCTCACCCCCCGCTCCACCGACTTTCCGCGCTGGTACCAGGACGTGCTCGACAAGGCCGAGCTCGCCGACAACGGACCCGTGCGCGGCACGATGGTCATCCGGCCGTACGGCTACGCGCTGTGGGAACGGATGCAGGCCGACGTCGACGCACGGATCAAGGCCGCGGGCGCGGTGAACGCCTACTTCCCGTTGTTCATCCCGGAGAGCTACCTGCGCCGGGAGGCCGAGCACGTCGAGGGGTTCAGCCCCGAGCTGGCCGTCGTCACCCACGGTGGCGGCAAGGAGCTGGCCGAACCGGTGGTGGTCCGTCCCACCAGCGAGACGGTGATCGGCGAGTACATGGCCAAGTGGACGCAGAGCTACCGCGATCTGCCGCTGCTGCTGAACCAGTGGGCGAACGTCGTCCGCTGGGAACTGCGCCCGCGGCTGTTCCTGCGTACCAGCGAGTTCCTGTGGCAGGAGGGGCACACCGCCCACGCGGACGCCGCCGACGCCGCCGCCTATGCCCGCCGCATCGCGCTCGAGGTGTACCGGGAGTTCATGACCTCGGTGCTGGCGCTGCCGGTGTTCGTCGGCGCGAAGACCCGCAAGGAACGCTTCGCCGGCGCGGTCAACACGATGACCTGCGAAGGCATGATGGGTGACGGCAAGGCGCTGCAGATGGCGACGAGCCACGAGCTCGGCCAGAACTTCGCCCGCGCCTTCGACATCGACTTCCTCGGCCCGGACGGCGGCCGGCACCTGGCGTGGACGACCTCCTGGGGCAGCTCCACCCGCATGATCGGTGGCCTGATCATGGCGCACGGCGACGACAACGGCCTGCGGGTGCCGCCCGTGCTCGCGCCCACCCAGGTGATCGTGCTCCCGGTCCGTGACGACGACGCCGTGGTCACGAAGGCCCGCGAGATCACCGACGCGCTCACCGCGCTCGGCGTCCGGGCCAGGCTGGACGCCCGCCCCGGCCTGTCCTTCGGCCGCCGGGTCACCGACGCCGAACTCAAGGGCATCCCGGTCCGGGTCGAGGTCGGGCCGCGCGACCTGGCCGCCGGCAACGTCACGCTGGCCCGTCGGGACACCGGCGAGAAGTTCCCGGTGCCCCTCGGCGAGGCCGCCGGCCGCGTCCCCACCCTGCTCGACGAGGTGCAGGCGAGCCTTTACGCGCAGGCCCTGGCGCTGCGCGACGCGCGCACCTCGGACGTCACCTCGCTGGCCGAGGCGGTCGAGGCCGCCGCGGCCGGCTTCG
Source organism: Parafrankia discariae (assembly GCF_000373365.1). Taxonomy (NCBI): domain Bacteria; kingdom Bacillati; phylum Actinomycetota; class Actinomycetes; order Frankiales; family Frankiaceae; genus Parafrankia; species Parafrankia discariae. The sequence goes on along the minus strand of NZ_KB891220.1, from coordinate 2,521 downwards.
CCCGGCTGCCCTGGCGCCTGGTGGGTGAGGATGGCGAGGCACGGCTCGCCGAGGACTCGCTGACCGTCCGCTGCCTGCAGACCCCGGACGGCGCCCTGCCGGCCGCGGACACCGCGGACGAGGATCTCGTCTGCCTCGTGGCCCGCTCCTACTGACGTGCGTGGGGCTGGTCCGCGCGCCCCGCGGACCGGGCCCCCCGCGGACCGGCCCCCCGCGGACCAGCCCGGCGCGGACCAGCCCCGCGCTGGCCGACTCTCACCGGCGCCCGACCTACCGGCCGCCCGGGCGCCTGATCTACCGCCCGGGCGCCCGGGCGAGCGGCGCATTCTGGTGCTCGTTTACTCGCCGTCTGGTTTCTCTCTCGCCGTTTCAGGCAGCGGCACCAGCAAAATTCGCCCTGAAAGGACGAGAAAGAAATCAAACGGCGAGCAGACCACTCCGGCGTGGCGAGTTTTTGTCCGATAGATGGCGGTCTGGCCGTGCCGTGATGGTCCGGGTCGTGGCCCACCCAGATACTCCCGCGCGCACCGTACCCCCACCCGAGGACGGGGTCACCACGAAACGAAGCGGACCCGACACACCGTGGTGGATCGCCCTGCGATAGATCGGTCTTTGCGAAACGGACCGTCAGCGGCGGAAACCCCGGGTAGGCCGGCCGGCAGCCGACCAGACGATTCTCGACACGGGTCGAGACATCGAAAAGCGATCGAAGTCCATTCCCGGCCGGCGTCACCCGACCCCGGGCTCCCGGTCCGACGTGGGGCGCAGGGCCGTGAGATGTGCCTGCGACGGACCACGCACGACCGCGCGGAGATCCCCTGAGCTGCAAGGACCCGCGGTCCAGCCGGGCCGGGCCCACCCCGGTGTCAAACGGTTGACTCCGAATTTCGCCTTAGTAGGATTAAGGCGCGAATACGACGTGACGGTCAGGACGCGATCGAGACGTGTCAGGCTCCACCGTGGCGGGTGGCGTTCCGGTGCGCGCCTCGGAACTTCCGCCGTGACGCCGCGTGAGTCAGCGAAGTCGAGTGAGTCATCAAAGATTTTCGATCTCAACGAGGAGCGGCTGTGAAGCGGTTACTGATCGACGGAAAGCTTGTCGAGACCGAGCGGACGGTCGACTCGATCAACCCCGCGACCGGTGAGGTCATCGGCCAGGCCGCGGAGGCGACCGTCGAACACACCACCGCCGCGGTCAAGGCCGCCCGCAAGGCCTTCGACACCACCAACTGGTCCACGGACGTCGCGTTCCGCGTCCAGTGCCTCAACCAGCTCCACGACGTCCTCCTCAAGCACAAAGAAGAACTCCGCGAACTCACCATCGCCGAGGTCGGCCACCCCCGCATGATCACCGACGGGCCCGCCCTCGGTGACCCCATCAACCTCGTCAAGTACTACGCCGACCTCGCCGCCGGCTACCAGTTCACCCAGGACCTCGGCACCGTCGAATCCCGCGGCGCCCAACACCACCGCTGGGTCGAACGCGAACCCGCCGGCGTCGTCTCCGCGATCGTCGCCTACAACTACCCCACCCAACTCGCCCTCGCGAAACTCGCCCCCGCCCTCGCCGCCGGCTGCACCGTCATCCTCAAAGGCGCCCCCGACACCCCCCTGCTCGCCCTCGCCCTCGCCGAACTCATCGCCAACGAAACCGACATCCCCCCCGGCGTCGTCAACGTCATCACCTCCCTCGACATCGACGCCGCCGAAGTCCTCACCAGCCACCCCGACGTCGACCTCGTCACCTTCACCGGATCCACCGCCGTCGGCCGACGCATCATGGAAGTCGCCAGCAGGACCGTCAAAAAGGTCTTCCTCGAACTCGGCGGGAAATCCGCCCTCGTCGTCCTCGACGACGCCAACCACGACATGGCCGCCATGATGGCCGCCTTCACCATCTGCTCCCACGCCGGACAGGGCTGCGCCATCACCAGCCGCCTCGTCGTCCCCCGCGCCCAGCACGACGCCATCGTCGAGAAGGTCGCCGCCACCCTCGCCCAGATCAAGGTCGGCGACCCGTCCGCACCCGACACCTACATGGGCCCCCTGATCAGCGAGAAGCAACGCGACAAGGTCGACAACATCGTCCAGCGCGCCATCACCGCCGGCGCCACCCTCGTCACCGGCGGCCAGAAGATCAACCCCGGGTACTTCTACACCCCCACCCTGCTCGCGAACGTCGACCCCGACAGCGAGATCGCCCAGGAAGAAATCTTCGGCCCCGTCCTCGCCGTCATCCCCCACGACGGCGACGACCACGCCATCGCGATCGCGAACAACTCCATCTTCGGCCTCTCCGGCTCCGTCCTGTCCGCCGACACCGACCGCGCCCTGAACGTCGCCCGCCGCATCCGCAGCGGCACCATCAGCGTCAACGGCGGCAGCTGGTACGCCCCCGACGCCCCCTTCGGCGGCTACAAGCAATCCGGCATCGGACGCGAAAGCGGCCTCCTCGGCCTCGAGGAATTCCTCGAAGTCAAAACCATCGCCACCCCAGCCGGAACCTGACCCACCAACACCA
>NZ_KB891219.1:0-41992 GCF_000373365.1 Parafrankia discariae | reverse complement strand
CCTGTGGGACGTCACCGACCGGACCCACCCCCAGCCACTCGGCCCACTCCCCGATCACCACACCGACTGGGTGAACTCGGTGGCGTTCTCCGCCGACGGCCGAACTCTGGCCAGCAGCAGCCTCGATAACACAGTGAGATTGTGGAACCTGTCCGACCGATCAAAGCCCCGCCCTCTCGGCCAACCTCTCTCCGGCCACACTGGCGGGGCGAACTCGGCGGTGTTCTCCCCTGATGGCCGTACGCTGGCCACCAGCGCCAGGGATACCAGAATCCGGCTGTGGGACGTTACCGACCGAGAAAAACCTCAGCTACTCGACCCACCCCTGGTTGGCCACAAAAATACAGTAGGGCCTCTTGCCTTCTCCACCAACGGCCGCATTCTGGCCAGCGGCAGCTACGACAACACGGCGCTGCTGTGGGATCTGACCGACCGGTCCAATCCCCGACGGCTCACCCCACCCCTGACCGGCCATACCGACTGGATATGGTCGATAGCATTTTCTCCCGACGACCGCACTCTGGCCACCGGCAGCAAAGACAATAAGATACAGCTATGGGCGCTGTCAGGATCAGAAAACCAGTAAAATGCCACCCGATCCCCGGAATGCGTTCGGACGGGGCAGGATCGAAGCGAGGACGTCAACGTCACGGCCGTGATCGCCGGAATCCTTTGACCAGAGCTCACACCGGCGCGGGGTCCGTTCGCCGTCGGCCTCCGTGGCCTGGACGTCCACCGAGTCGGTGGCGGGTCGCCCACGCCACCCAAGCCGAGATCGAGGCCGAGATGCCCTGCCCACGCACCCAGGTCGTCGCGGCCGTCGAGCAGGCCCGGAAAAGGGGACGTTCCCACGACCGGATCGCCGCCAGGCCGGCCGAGGATTCCGCGTGGGGCTGAGGCACGCCCTGCTCGACGTCGCTCCCCTGCGTTCGTCCCCCGCCTTCCGGCGGTTGTGGATCGGGCAGACCCTTTCCGGCATCGGCGGTCAGATGGCGCTCGTCGCCGTGATGTTCCAGGTCTGGCAGACGACTCAGAGCACCGTGTGGACCGGGGCCGTCGGTCTGGCCCAGGCGGTCCCGCTTGTCACGCTCGGGCTCCTCGCCGGATCGATGGTCGATCGCGTGGACCGGCGGACGTTCTACCTGATCACCACCGGTGGGCAGGCGGCCTGCTCGCTCCTGCTCGCCCTGCAAAGCTTTCTCGGGCATCTTCCGACCGTCGGCGTGCTGGGACTGGTCGCGGCGCAGTCGTGCTTCACCGCCGGCAGCGGCCCGGCGTCGCGCACCTTCATCCCGTACCTGCTGCCCCGGTCGCAGCTGGCCGCCGGCCTGGCCCTGCGCGGGCTGGCCGTCCAGGGTTCCATGCTCGCCGGCCCCGCCCTGGGCGGGCTGATCGTGGGCTGGCTGGGCGTCGGCGGGTGCTATCTGCTCGACGCGCTCACCTTCGCCGCCGTCATTTTCGGCGCGTTCGGCCTGCCCCCGATGAGCCCCGGGGACGCGCCCGCCGCACCCGGCCCGCGCGGAGTGCTGGAAGGTCTTTCCTTCCTGGTCCGCACCCCCGTCATCCGCGGCGCCCTGCTCACCGACCTGGCCACCACCGCACTGTCGATGCCCGTCAGCCTGTTCCCGCTGATCAACGCCGAGCGGTTCGGGAACGACCCGCGCACTCTCGGCCTGTTCCTCACCGCGATGGCCGTCGGCGGCCTCGTCGCGTCCCTGCTCTCCGGGGCCTTCATCCGACTCCCCCGCCCCGGCCTGGTCATGATCTGCGGTTCCGCCACCTGGGGCGCGGCGCTCACCCTGTTCGCCCTGGCCCACGATCCCTGGGTCGGGCTGGCCTTCCTGGTCCTGGCCGGCGGCGCCGACACCGTCTCGGTGGTCTCCCGCAGCACGATCGTCCAGCTGCACACCCCCGGTGAACTACTGGGCCGCATCAGCGCCGCCGAGACCATCGTCGGGCAGGCCGGCCCGCACCTCGGCAACCTGCGCGGCGGCGTCGTCGCGGCCGCCACGACCGGTACGGCCAGCCTGATCAGCGGCGGCCTGCTGTGCCTCGGCGCCGTCGCCGTGGTGGCGGCCACCACCCCGGCCCTGCGCTGGTCCTCCGCGGGAACGCCCCAGCCCCACGCGGCCCCGGCCGGCCCCTGACCTCTCGGTGAGCTCCCGGGAGCTCGACACGCCTCGAAAGCCGCCCGGTCCAAGGCGGGCCGCCGGGGCCGAACCACTCCCGCTACCGCACCGCGTCCCACTCGCCTTCCTGCCAGTCCGCCGTCATGAGGTTTCAGCGGGCGGCGGCGAGCCTGTCGCCGGTTGGCGTAGCTGCTGATTGAGCCGCTGAGCCTCAGCAAGTTGATCTTCGAGGATGACGATGCGGCAGGCGGCGTCGATCGCGGTGCCCTGGTCGACGAGTTCACGGACGCGGGCGGCGATCCGCAGCTGGTAACGGGAGTAGCGGCGGTGGCCGCCCTCTGAGCGCAGCGGCGTGATCAGGCGGGCTTCGCCGAGGGTCCGCAGGAAAGCGGGCGTGGTGCCGAGCATCTCGGCGGCGCGGCCCATGGTGTAGGCGGGGTAGTCGTCGTCGTCGAGACTGTCGGCCGTTTTGCGTGTGCTTCCAGGGGTCATCGCGCCTCTCGGGACACGTCTAGGGGCCTTGGTGCCGTACGGCACCAAGGCCCCAGGGGGGTTCAAAACCATTTACCGGCCAGAACGCGCCGGACTCTGGAAACCGCATGCCCACCTGAGAGGGTGGCGATGCAGGGATCGGGTGTGCGTGACCGGGGACCACCTTCCAATCCGGGGCCTACGGTGACCGAACGAGCTGGATCATCGCTCGGCCGAGCCTGACGGCGCCTGCCCCCTCTCCATACAGACCGACTACCGGGTACTTGCCGGACTCCTTACGGTGATGCTCGGCGACCCGCCTGGCCGCCGCCCCGCTCGCGACAGTTCATGTCTGCCGCGACCATGGACTCTCTTGGCTACGAGATGAACTCTACCCAGGACGGCAGCCAATGTCTACCGTGGCGGCGACAGATTTTTCGGGATCGAGGACACAGCTGTGCTCCGGAGCCCAATCATCACCAGCGCCGGCCGGGGACGACGCGGGCGCACCTGCCGATCAGGCCGGCTGGCGGCGCGGGCGGTGGACGAGGGGCGGTTCGACCAGACGGCCGTCGTCGGTCCAGGCTCCGGACTGCTTGACCGTACGGAAGACCGGTGAGATCTCCAGGGTCTGGATGCCGTCGAGCTGGCCGACGCGGCGGGTGGTGAAGGCGTAGAGATCGGCCAGGTCGCGGCAGACGACGGAGGCCACCAGGTTGTGCCGGCCGGACCGGGCCGCGGCGAACGCGACCTCCGGCAGGTCGGCGAGCGCCTGGCCGGTCTCGTGCAGCCGGGCCGGGCTGACTCCCATGTAGAGGTGGGCCTTCGCGTTGTAGCCGAGTCTGGTCATGGCCAGGTCCATGTCGAGGTGCATCGTGCCGCTCTGCAGCAGCGCACCGAGCCGGCGGGTGACCCGGCCCTCGCTCATCCCCGCCGCGGCGGCCAGCTCCGCGTAGCTCGCACGGCCGTCGCGGGCCAGCACGGCGGCGATCGCCTCGTCAGCCGGCTCCAGCGGCACAGGCCGCGGCGCGGGGGCGGCGGCCGACGGGACGGCGGCAACGCGCAGCGCGGCCGTCTCGTCGGTGCCCAGATACCCGGCCAGCGCTCCCCAGTCATCGGAGCGCTGGCCGACGAAGTAGTGCAGCAGGACGGAGGCCTCGACGCTCAGGACATGGGCCGCGCGGGGCAGCCGGCGGGTGAGCAGGGTGTCGCGCTGCTCGGCCGACAGCGACCGGATCGCGAAGGTCACCTCGGATCCGCCCGCGGACAGGACCACCCATGCGATGTCGTCGCGCCGCGCCAGCGCCGCGGCCAGCGCCTCGGCGCTGTCAGGACGGCAGTGCACCCGGACGCTCCACGGATGCTCGCCCGTCGTGGCCGGGTTCAGAATGCCGAAGATCCGCAGGATCCCGTCGCGGCGCAACGCGCCGTAGCGCCGGGCGACCGTCCGTTCGGGCAGGCACAGCACGGCCGCGATCCGCGCGAAGGGCGCTCGGGGCGCGAGCTGCAGCGCACGGATGATCCGCAGGTCGTCCGGGTCGGTCACCACGTGCCGAGCCCGCGTCGTGTCGGATTCCCGCGGGACGGCCGTCGTCACGGCTGGAAATCTACACGGCGTGCCATATCCGGCGGTTCGTTTCCCGACGGCCGGCAAAGTGGAGACCGGCGTCGCGGGGCAGTCCCCGCGGGCGAGGTCGTCCAGGTCGCGGGGCCGACGCCCGGTCCGAAGGGACGTGTGAGGGTCGATGGAACGCAAATGGTGGACGCTCGTCGCGGTGCTGGCGTCGACGTTCATGCTCCTGCTCGACATCACGATCGTCGTCGTGGCGCTGCCCGACATCCAGCAGGAGCTGAACACCAGCTTCAGCGACGTGCAGTGGGTCGTCGACGCCTACGCGCTCACCCTCGCGGCGCTGCTGCTGACCTCCGGCTCGCTCGCCGACCGGTACGGCCGCCGGCTGCTGTTCCTCATCGGCCTGGGGATCTTCACCGCCGGCTCCGCGCTGTGCGCGGCGGCGCAGACGCCGCTGATGCTGATCGGGTCCCGGGCGCTGCAGGGTGTCGGCGGGGCGATCCTGTTCGCCACGTCGCTCGCGCTGCTCGCGATGAACTTCCACGGCCGGGAGCGCGGCATCGCGTTCGGCGCGTGGGGCGCGGTCGCCGGCGTGTCGACCGCGCTCGGGCCGATCCTCGGCGGTCTGATCACCAGCGGAGTGAGCTGGCGAGGGATCTTCTGGGTGAACCTGCCGGTCGGTGTGGCCGCGATCGCGATCGCGCTGCGGAAGGTGGACGAGTCGCGCGCCCCGCACGCCCACCGGCCGGACTGGGCCGGGTTCGCGACGCTGACCTCGGGGCTGGTCGCGCTCGTCTACGGGCTGATCCGGGCCAGCGAGGACAGCTGGGGCGACGGCGGCGTGATCATCTGTCTCGTCCTGGCGGCGGTGCTCCTCGTGGCGTTCGTCGTGGCCGAGACGCGGGTGGCGCACCCGATGTTCGACCTGTCGCTGCTGCGGATCCCGACGTTCCTCGGCGGCTCGGTCGCCGCGTTCGCGATGAACGGCTCGCTGTACGCGATGCTGCTCTACCTGACGGTCTACCTGCAGAACGACCTGGGCTACTCGGCGCTCGGAGCCGGCCTGCGGATGCTGCTCCTCTCCGCGACGGCGATGGTCGTGGCGGCCGCGGCGGGGCGGCTGTCGACGGTCGTACCGGTCCGCTGGCTCATCGGCCCGGGCCTCACGCTCGTCGGCGCCGGGCTGCTGCTGATGGCCGGCCTGGACGCCGGATCCGACTGGACGCACCTCATTCCGGGACTCGTCATCGCGGGCGCCGGGTCGGGTCTGGTGAACCCACCACTGGCCTCGACGGCGGTCGGCGTCGTGCATCCGTTCCGGTCCGGCATGGCGTCGGGGGTGAACACCACGTTCCGCCAGGTCGGCATCGCGGTCGGCACCGCCGCCTACGGCTCGATCTTCACCGCCCAGCTCGCGCACGGCCTCGACGACCGGCTCGCGGGCGTCCCGGCGCTGGCCGGGCAGGCGGACCAGATCGCCGACGCGGTGCACGGCGGCGGCGCGGGCCAGGTGATCGGCGCCGCCCCGGCAGCGGCCCGGCCCGCGCTGACCGACGCGATCCACGCCAGCTTCGCCGGTGCGCTGAACGACCTGTTCGTCACGGCCGGCGTCCTGGCGATCCTCGGCGGCGCCCTGGCCCTCGCCCTGATCCGCGGCAAGGACTTCGCCGCCGTCCCCCAGCAGGCCCCGCCAACCGGCGCGAGCCCGACTGGCACGGACTCAACCGGTACCGCCCCGACCGGTGCCACGCCGGCTCAGGCCCCTGCCGGGGACCAGAGCCCGCCGGCAACTCCGGCTCCGGGCCAGACACCAGCCGAGTCGAGCAAGCCCGCAACGTAGGCCTGGGCCCCTTCAAGGAACGTGGAACCTCAGGGAACGTGGAACCGTCACACCGAAGGGACAGGCCGTCCTGGGACAGATCGAAGACTGCCAGGACGATCAGTTCCAGACCCCCGAACCGCGCCAACACAGAGCCCACCGGCCCGTCACGAGACGCCATCCCCCTCTTCCCGCACGAACTTCGTTGCGCCGCCACCGCCGCCCGGTGACAGTGAACGAATGGAGTGGATCTCCATCACCGGCTCCTGGCAATACCTGCAGGGCAGCAGCGATCAGCCCGGACTGTGGAACAACCAACCAGCGCAAGGATCCCTACCCGTTCCGCAGACAGCGCATCTCTCCGGCCTGCTCGCTCGGCACACGACCACCACGAACCGATGCTGGTTCGCGGTATGGCGAGGATTCGGCGCACTCGTCGTACCCACCGTCGGAATCCCGACCGTCGCCATGACGCACCGTCCCATGGTCCTGCTGACCGGCCCGTTGACCGCGGCGACCACATCGCTGGAGCATCCACCCTGGGATCAGCGGGCCAGCCTGTGGTGGCCCGAGGACCGTGCATGGTGCGTCGCCACCGATGTGGACCTGATGACCACCTACGTCGGCGGCAGCCAGGCCTGCATCAACGCTCTCACCGCGGACGATCGGCTCGAAGCCATACCCGTCCAGGCCGACCAACGGATCACCTGGGACAGCGACAGCATCAACCCGACCCCGCCGCGCACAGCCCACTGAGCGACTCGTCCCACGCGGAGCAGAGCCGGCGGCTGGCCTCGACGACCGCCTGATCGGAGATTGACGAGCAGTTCCTCCGGCGGCAGCCCCGTGCGATCGGCCTCGGCGAGTGGCGGGGTTCCTGTCACTCTCCATCAAGGCACGCGAAGGCGGGCGGGATGAGGTTTCAGGCAGCGACATCGACGGATAATCTGCACATGAGTCCTGCCGGGATGACCAATCTCGATGAGCCGAACGAGCCAGAAACAATCATGGTCGAGACGCTCTCCGACTGCGGCCGGATCGTGGAGACCATCCGCGACAGGGGCCCCGTCATCATGGATCTACGCGCCATCGAGGCCGCGGATGCCCAGCGGGTTCGCGACTACGCCATCGGCGCGGCCTTCGTGCTTCGCGCCGAGGCGTCCTCGCTCGGCGTCGGCGTCTACCTGGTGGCCGGACAAGATCTGCCCCCGGAGCAGGAACGCCAGCTCCGTCACCGCTACGCATCCTGACCGACTCCGCCCGTGCCCCGACAGCCACGGCGGACGTTGCTACAAAAGGCCGATTCCCCGGGCCCCAGAGGCGCCGCAGGCGCCCCGTCTGGGGGCTCGGGGGACGTCCCCCGACCAGCATTACGGCTGCGCCGCAGGCGATCCAAAGGATCGACAAGCATGCGGAACCAGCGCGCGGGCGCGGCAGGGATCGACCTGCGACCACCCGCTTGTAAGCGGATATAGGGCTAACGCCGTACTTCACCTGCATAGATACAGGTCACCGCGGAGCGTCGGGCCCACAATTGAGTTGTGTCTAAACGATCTCTATCGACACGGTTCCGAGATACCCAACATGACGAAAATCACACACATCACAGCACTGCCGGATCTCCTGAACGAGCGCAGACAGGATCACGGCATGGGAACGCAGACCTTTCCCCCACGAGTCTCGCGCTGTCAGGCGACGTCGAGCCAGGCACGGAGGGCCTGCCGGATCACCTCACTGGCATTCGTGTGGTCAGCAGCCGCGCGACTCGCCAGGGCCGCTCGCAGCTCCGGATCAAGCCGCACCGGCACGACCTCGCCCGGCGCCGACCCGATCGGCCGCCGCCCACCCCGGCGCCGCAGAAGCTCGACGTCATAGCCGGCCTCAGCCTCCCCAGCAAGCCGCGCCACGAGCTCGTCAGTAACTGGCACCCCACCTGACGTGGGGACACGCCCTGTCTCGCCTGTCATCTCACCCCTCCTCATCACGGCAGGAGACCCCGATACTTCGGACGCGTACGCATCGCATGGATGATCAGTTCGGTGCCATCGTCAAGGAGCAGGACGACGATCTCCAGAAGGTTGCCCGACCTATCCGGACCCAGCCGAAGCTCCCGCCGCGGGTTCTCGTCGTCGAGCGCGAAGGCGACCAGGTACCTCACAGCGGCGTGAAGGATGTCGGCGTCGGCCACTCCGTGCTTACGCGCCGACCGGTGGATCTCCACATCCACCATCGTAATACGAAACCTCGACCTGCAGCCGGACCGCCATAGAGGGCGCCGGGACCGGACCAGCGCGCCCCACCGAGATCACCCGGAACGGATCCGATGAACCGGTCGCCAGCCGCAACCGCCAGGAAGCACCGACGACGCAGGTTCGGCGCGCGACGAGCGACCGTCGCGCGGCGTGTACGCCCTGCCGCGTCGAGCGGCGCGCAGGGGCCCCCTTCCAGGGAGTATCTGAGGGCATCCCGGCGTGCTGGATGGGTCCAGGCGACAGCCCTACGACTTGCGGGCGACACCGATGACATAGGCCCAGAAGCCGCCCTCGGTCGACTGGGCCGGGTCCTTACTCAGGCCGACACGCAGGTTGCGGTCAAACACTGGTCCGCAAGGCTTGGACAGGCTGGGCCGCATACGGCTGACCCCACCCACAGGATTGTGGTGGCCGCGGGTTCTTTCAGGACAGGCCCCGTTCAACGGCTTCGAGAGTCGATCCACCGTCGGAGTTGAAAGCGATCCTGGCCGTCGGCGCGCCGGCATGAACGAGGTTGACCACGGCCTCGAAGAACTCCAGCAGCGGCTCAGGCTTGCGGACACCACCGCCGATGACAACGACATCCCACCTTGGCTGGCGACCGCCCGCTCGATCCGACCCACGGCCGACTCATCGAGTGGGACAAGGAGTTGCTCCCCTAGATAACCGGCTTCCTGGACCGATTCGAGACCGTACGCGAGACCCCGGTCAACCTCCTGGGCATCAATACCTGGCAGCGCTTTCGGGTGAGAACCGACAATCAGGACATGGGTGGCAGCCATCTCGACAGAACAGGAGGCACGGTCGCCGGGCCCGATGCCGGGACCAGGGGCTTGGCCGCACTCCCCAAAGCACTGAACCCGTACACACCACGCCCAGGGCCGTGGTCAACTACCTCATGATCGCGCACTTAAGTTGTGTCTGAGCGCTGCACTCTCCACGCCGACCCGAGAATCGATCTTTACGAGGTTCGGAGCTAGGAGACACTTGTCCCCCGGCAGACATACATGCTGGTCAGGAGCCCGGCCAAAGGATCGACAAGCACGCGGAACCAGCGCGTGGGCGCGGCAGGGATCGAACCTGCGACCACTCGCTTGTAAGTTACTCCCCCGTTAACGCAGAGCTGACCTGCATTGTTGCAGGTCGCCGGGCACCATACGGGGTCGAGTTAACATCTCCCACGGCGGTGCCACACGCGCCTTACAAGGGCGCCTGACCGCCGGAGATACCCATGCACGGCTCTATACCCTCGACCCCATCGGCACATGAGATACCTCACAGCGCGACGGAACATCGAGGTGTCGACACGAGCCCCAAGCAGGCATCCGCTCTCCCCCTGGCGGCGCTGCAGCCGAGCGACAACGACCTGGCGCAGGCGCAGCGGATCTGCGCCCCGCACGACACCCCCGCTGCCGTCCAGCACGCGGCCGGCACATACATCTCCGTCAGGGCCGAGATGCTCGCCGAGGAGCTCGACGGTGACGCCGTCGATCTGATCGCCCGCCTGGTGCGCGAGATGGCCGCCGGCGCCCGTGTGGCACGTGCCCGTCTCATCGAACTGCGCGGCTCCGCATGAGCCGCGCCGGCGGGCACGAGCGTGGCGCTGGCGGCCGCTACGCCAGTCAGCGCGTGCGCGATATCGCTGCCGACCCGCACGGCACTCGCGAGCAGCGCCGCGCCGCCCGCAATCTGAGCATCAGCTGCCCGCTCGGATGCGCGAAGTGCCGCGCGAACGGCACCCCCCTCGCCAAGCAGGCGGCCGCCACGGCGCCCACAGGGGATGGGACGGCGTGATGGACGCGATGGGCATCCAGGCGCCGGTTTCCGTGCCGGAGTCGGCTCCGGCACGGCCCGGAGCTCTGAGGCGGGCGCTCGGCCGCCGGCGGGCGCGGCGGGCCGCGCGACGCGCAGACCAGAGCGCGGCCGCAGCCGCAGCGCTCTACACCGCGCTGCAGGAGTGGGCGGATGGGTCGGACGAGCGGGCACGGTTCGTCCGCGCACTGGCGACGGAGTGCCGCGGTGTGTGGCTGCGGGAAGCAGCAGCCGGCAGGCTGCGCCGCTGGTTCCTGACCACGGACCACGAGGGCATGAGCGATCTCGTCGTGTCGGTAGATCTCGCTGGGCTCCGCCAGGCGTTGCGCCGTGGGCGGGTCGCTGGCGAGCAGGCGAACCTGGCCATGCTGCGGCGCATCGTCGGCTGATCCTTGGCACGACGAAGCCCCACCCGGAAGGGGGACTACCAGGTGAGGCGTCGCCGCGTCTGCCATCGACAGCGGCAGGTTACCGGGCTCGGTGTCGCCTGCCCTGGCGCTACGGCGCGTGTCGGCACCCGGATATGACGCAGCCCCGCCCGTGTTCCCCATCAGGCGGGGCTGCGCTGCGGATGCCCCCCGCAGACAGGTGCATCCACCGGCAGGCTAGCCCGCACCCCCGGGGCTGGACACGATGAAACGCTGGCCTGTCCCGCACACATGAGGGGCCCGGTCGCCCCCCTGCGGGTGACCGGGCCGGCGGCGCCGGGTTCGAGGTGCGGCGACGCGGCGGTGACGGTACCCGCCATTCCAAGGTCACCCCGGTGACCAGCGCGGCGCGCCGTCAGACCCCGGACACGACGAAGCCCCGCCCGGGGACACGGACGGGGCTTCGTTGCAGATGCACCGGGAGGAGCACCCGCCCGCAGGCTAACCCGCGCTGTTAGGACTGGACATGACGAAACGCCGGCCACCCCGGGTGGGGTGGCCGGCGCTGTCGTTCGCGGCATGGTGCGCCTGGTTCGGCGCCTGTCGGGGTTACCGGGCCGGGTTGACCGGCCCTTGGTTAGTCGGGTCGAGGGAGGCCGAGCCGGTGATGCCGCGGTTCGCGCCGATGGCGCTGAGGATGACGTCGCCGGCGGCGCCCGCGGCCGCGCCGGCCGCAGCGGAGAGGAGAAGCCGGGCGGTGGAGATGTCGCCGGCGGCGGCCGCCGCGGTGATAGCGGCCAGGCTGGCGCCGAACGAGACGCCGGCCGCGCGGGTGGCGCGCTCGGCGAGGTCGCGGGCGGCCGCGGCGATGCGGGTGAGGACGTTACGCACGGGGTTCCTCCAGGGCTATCGGGACGCGGTGGACAGGCGGCGTGCGGCGATTTCGGCGTAGCGCTCGTCGCGTTCGATGCCGATCGCGCGGCGGCCGAGGGCGGCGGCGACCAGGAGGGTGCTGCCGGAGCCGGCGAAGGGGTCGAGGACGACGCGCCCGGGTGGGCAGGAGTAGCGGATCAGCGGGGCGAGGATCTCCCGCGGCTTCTCCGTCGGGTGTAGCGCCTTCCCCCGGAGGCTCTTCGCGGGGATAACGCTGTGGACGAGGCGGGTGCCGTCGTAGAGGTAGGTGGAGGCGCCCATCCCGGAGAAGTGCGGGGCCTTGTCCGGGCCGGAACGCGAGACCGTGCCGACCTTGAGCTTGGAGACCGGGTTGGGTTCCCACTGCGGGTCCTTGTAGATCTCCCGCCATTTCCCTCGGTACCAGTGCAGTGCGTACTCGTGGACCCGGCGGAAGCGGTCGGCGACCGGGCCGGTGCCGGTGGCTTTCTGCCAGATGATGTCCTGGGAGAGGCGCCAGCCACGGAAGTCGTCGAAGTGCTTGAGGAACATCCGCATGCTGCCGAAGCACCACATCGATGCCGCGGCGCCGGCGGCCAGCCCGGGCCAGCCGTCGGGCCATACATCCCAGGCGAGGCTGATCTCGCCGTAGGGAGGGTCGGTGACGATCGCCTCGGCGGTCAGCTGGTCGGCGTACTCGGCGAGGAGTTCCAGGCTGTTGCCGTGATACAGGGTGACCTGGTCGTTTTGGTAGTAGGGGGTGGGTAGCCCCATCAGGTTGGGGTGACGGTGTACGTGCGGGGCGCGGCGAACGCCGCCAGGACGCTGTCGAGCCGCTCGAGTAGCGCGCCGGCGACGGCGGGATCGGCGCCGGTGCCGCCGGCGAGCAGGGTCCGGATCTCCCGGAGGGCGGTCTCCTGGGTGGCGGTCCAGGCGCTGAACGGCCCGCCCAGGAAGTTCTCGATCCGGGCGATCGTGGCCTGGAGGTCGCCGGCCTTGTTGTAGGTCTGCGCGAGGACGTCGCCGACGTCGCCCTGGCGGACGGTGGGCTTGACGTCGCCCATCTGCGCCCAGAGCGCGGCGAGCGTCTTCGCCGCAGACCGGTCCGCGATGGTGTTGATTTCGGCCTCGGTGAGGGGCACGTCTTCCTCCGGGGTCGGTGTGGTGGGTCGGCCGAGCGCGGCGGCGAGGATGTCGCCGCGGCGGTTCGCGCGGATCGTGCCGGGGCAGGAGTGGCCGCCCCAGGCGGCGCCGCCCATCCGGTGCGTGCCGATGCCATAGCCGGACGGCGAGTCGGTGACCTCGGCGCGCCAGCCGAACTCCCGCATCCCCCAGGCGAAGAACTCGCCGAGGCGCTGAACCTGGATGGGTGTGTAGTCGTCGGTGTCCCGGCCGGCGCACTCGCAGCTGATCCAGGAAGCATTTCCAGCGCCCTGAGCCCAGGCTTTGTCGCCGAACACGACGTACTGCTCGAAAATGCCGTCAACCGACAGCCAGAGGTGCGAGCTGACCTCCGCGTCCGGGTTGCTGAACCAGCCGAATGGCGGACTGGTGCCCATCTGGACATGTGGGATCAGGCCGCGGGTGGGCTGGACCATCCCGCCGGAGCTGTGGTTGATCGGAATCGGGCGCCAGCGGGCGCCCGGGTAGCGGGTGGGGTAGCTCGTCACCGGAGGCCTCCCAGGGACCAGATGCAGGCGCTGGCGGCGACGAGCGCCAGGGCGATGAGGAGCGCGGCATAGCGGAGCCGGTCCGCGGCCTGTTCGGCGGGAACGCGGCCGACCGGGCCCATCCCGCGGGGAGGGGGGGTGCCGGCTCTGGTGTGACGGTCGGTCCAGGTGGCCCGGTCGATCTCGCGGCACGGCTCGCCGTCGCGGACCTCGTCCCAGAAGCGGGCCATGGGCTACCCGCGCTCGGCCGGGGGCCGCGACTTGGGGGGCGGGGCCAGCGGCCCGAGCTCTGCCGGGCAGCCCTTCCTGATGTATGCGTCGTAGGCGTCCCAGCTGATGGTCAGGGTAACCGGCCCGGCCGACTCGGGCAGCCGCTCAGCGAGCCGGGTCATGTCCCGTTTGAACGCGCAGTCCGCGCGTACCTCGACGCGCAGCTGGCGAAGCGCACGCTGGGTGTCGCGTACGTACCAAGCAGCGAGGACGGCGAGCAGCGCGGCGAGTAGGACGGCGCCGATCCGGCCGCGGACCGAGCCGATCACCGGGCCACCACCAGGATCGCCGTCAGCCCGAGGCAGCCGGCGGTGAAGAGGAGGGTCCAGGTCCATCCTCGCCAGACGGTGGCCGCGGCGGCGGTGGGTCGTCGCGCGCCCCGCGCCGGGCCCGGTCGATCTCCCAGGCGTCGGGCAGTCCCATCATGAGAGCGCAGACGCCGACGATGATCGGCCGCTCGAGGCCGGTCGCGAGCTCGTGGATGACTCCGAGGAGTCCCACGACGCGTGAGATCGCCTCGAAGATCCCCGTGGCTATGGTCGACCATCGGCGCATGTCCCCTCATCTGTCTGGTGTCGTGCGGGCGGCGCGGCCGTGAGGCCGTCAGATGGTGTGGAATTCGCCGCAGACGATCAGCGCGTCGCCGTTGCCCCAGGTCCAGGGATAGGTGGCGTTGGCGCCGGTCGAAGTCGTCGAGCCGAAGATCATGCGGCTGAAGGTCGTCGCGGACATGACGGTGAGGCCCGCGAACCGCGTGAACGGGGCGCTGTCCGTGCCCAGCGCAACCCCCAGCTGAGGTGCGGTGACGTCGAGGGTGACCCCGGATGGGAGGCCGATTTCGATGACGCCGGCGACGGTGGTGGTGCTGCCCCAGACGATCTGCGCCAGGACTTTGATGACGCCGCTGTTCATCCACCGGTACCAGCCGACCCGTGTCCCGTTACCGATGCTGAGGTTGGTGAGGGACGGGATGTAGGGGGTTTTCGGTCCGCCGGCGACGCCCTGCAGGTCGTCGGCGTCGACGAACGAACCCGCGTAGAAGTTCGGCGGGACAGGCTGTGTCACAGGGGTCTCCCGGTCAGAGGGCGATGCGCATGGGCCGGGCGAGGCGGACGTCGGTGCCGGTGGGCCAGGCCCTGCTCACGGTGTTGATGGCCCGGGTGACGGTCAGCCGCTGCACGGTGATCGTCCGGAAGTCGTCGAACGACAGCGTCGGGTTGACGTTGGTGTTGCCGGCAAAGTACGAGGCGACCAGGCCGACCCGGCCGGTGTCGATCATGTCGGTGGTGACGGTCGTGCTGATCTGCCAGAAGCCCGGTTCGGCGTCGGCGTCGGGCCAGAGGCGGCCGAGGACGGTGTGGCCGACGACGCGCATGCGCAGCCACACGGCGGCGCCGGGGGTGTAGCTGATGCCCGGGTCGGCGGTGGCGAGCTGGGTGCCGGCGCGGGTGACGGAGAGGGTGAGTGCGCCGGTGGTCTCGGCGTGCACCCGCACTCGGTAGAACGCGGTGGTGCTGACGTAGCGGGCGAGGATCCCGGCGAGGACCGCGGCGCCGGTGCTGGTCTGGGGGATGACGATGCGGGTGAGGATCTCGACGTCGCCGAGGTCGCCGACGAGCGTCTGGTGTCGTACGGCGGTGGAGGTGAGCAGGATGGTGCCGACGCCGGCGGCGACACTGCGGTCGCTGGCGGCGCCGCCGGTGTCCTGCCAGGCGCCGCCCACATCGGGGGTTCCCCAGCTGTTCGCCACGGTGCGGCCGAACGCGTCGCGGGCCCAGTTGTCGACGGCGCTCACCCGCACGACCTCGGCGCCGACCCGGGCGTCGAACGGGTGCTGGCCGGCGACCGCGTCCGGGCCGGCGGAAGGCGCCCAGGGCCGGCGGTCGTAGGTCGGGTCGAGCTGGGTGGCGACGACGAGTTCGGTGGCGTTCTGGGTGGCGGCCGCGGCGAGGGCCGAGCCGCTGGTGTCCGCGCGGGTCGAGTCGGGATTCCCCCACACCCCGGGCAGCCACGGGCTCCCAGGGGTGCAGTTGATTTCGACGTCCCACTGATCGACGTTGATCGTCTCGGTGTAGCCGCGGGCGATCAGTTCGACGTCGTCCGGGGGGATCCACGGCGGCGGGTTGATCAGTTGGACGCGGTCGAGGAGGTCGAGGTCGACCACGTCGTCGACGAGGTGCGGGGACGCGAGGAGGTCGACGCGGATCGTGGGGTAGCGGGCCTCGTCCACCGTGCCCAGTGCCATCCGCCAGGCGGCGTGCGGCTCGGTCTGCTCGTCGGCCCGCAGGTTGAGGGTGATCCCGGTGTCGTACCGGCCGGCGCCGGCGGGCGGGGGCTGGACTGAGAGCCGGCCGACCTCGAGCGCGACCCGCGCGGACGCGCCGGATTTGCGGGTGACGGTGACGTCGTTGACCAGGCCCTGGTCGTCGTCGACGGGCCGCAGGTAGGGGGCGATGTCGCCGGCGGCGTAGTCGAGCTCGAGCGCGACGGGCTGGTTGTAGACGGTGCGCCGGCCGCGTAGCCGCAGGCCGAGGGTGTGCCGCCGGTCGTGGAGCAGGCCGCCGTCGACCTCGCCGGTCTCGGCGAGGACGTCCAAAAATGTCGCGATGGGCTGTGGTCCCATCGCGTCCGCCGTGTCCTGCGCGCCACCCACCACGACGGGTACCGCTTCTTCGGCGCCGACGCGGATGATCCGCGCGGCGGCGGTCTCGCCGGTGTACCCATGGTCGGCGGAGGCGTACAGGTCGACGTCGGCGTCGTTCCACACGCTGATGTGGCCGAGCTGCAGGCCCTGGTATCCCTCACCCGGGGTGCACTGCCAGGCCGTGACCACGCCGAGGGTGCCTGCGTACGGCGTGATCGGGAAGGAGCTGAACGCCCCACCGATACTCAAGAACAGGGGCGAGATTTCGACGTTGCCGCCGTTCTGGCGGCCGAGCAGCGCGATCCGCGCCCAGGAGCCGACGAGTCCTGCGACGTTGGCGCTGCCGTCGTAGCCGACGCCGTAGACCAGGCCGCCGGCGGCGTTGTACCCCTCGAACCGCACGAACAGGCCCGGGCCGTAGGTGAGGATTCGATGGTGGACCACGGTGCCCGTGGCCCGGACATCCATCAGCGTCGTGTACGTGCCGACAGGCAGCTCGTCGACGCGGTAGACAACCTCGACGCGCCATTCGCCTGTCTGCCGGTAGCTGGGCACCAGGCCGGTCGCGGCCGCGGGGTAGCCGATCGCGGGCAGGGGCTCGGATCCAGCGCTGGCCTCCCCGGACGCGAACGTCCATCCCGACGGCACCAGCGGGGCGACGCGGGGCAGGGGTGAGGCGGCGTAGGTGGCGGATGCGCCGTCCTCGCACGGCCAGTAGGCGACAGGCAGTGCCGGGGTGCCGCTCATCAGCCGGCGCCGCAGCGTGGACTGCAGCGGGCTGGCGCCCTGGCCCAGGCGGCGGGTCACCCCGGCCGCCTGGAGGGAGACCTGCACGTCGCGGCCGGACAGGTCCCATTCGGTCGGCCAGGCCGCGACCTCGCCGGCGAACCGGGTCCGGTAGTCGGTCACCTCCGCGTCGCCCTGCACCGTCCAGACCCGGCCAGCGGAGTCAGTGAACGAGGTGGCGCCCGGGGTCTGCACAGTCAGATCGGGAGCCGCGACCAGGGTGCCGCCGATCCCGTTGCGGATCTGCGCGCCGTAGACCCGGCACGTGCCCCCCTGAGCGAAGGCGCTGGGCGTGCCCAGGTCGACCGGGGCGGTGCCGGCCGCGTAGATGCTGGTGACACCGGCCTGCACGACCGAGCTGATGAGGTCCCACGGGCCGTTCAGCGACTGGCCGCGGAAGAAGTTGATGGTGCGTCCGCCGCCGCCGTGGTCGACGTCGATGGTGACACGGACGATCACACGGCGGTCCCGGAACAGGTCGAACACCGGCACCGTCGAGGTGGCGCTGCGGTAGGTCGCGCTGGTCCCGTCGGTGGTCCACTCGAAGACCAGCCGGCCGTCGGCCGCCAGGTCGAACAGCCAGCAGCGCTCGTTGCCGGCGTTGTTCCACCTGGCGGCGAGAGTGAGCCAGCCATCGCGGCCGACGCCGTCCGCGGCGCAGTCGACGCGGACGTCGAGGTCACCGGCGATGTTGAGGGCGCTCACGCCTGGGGTGGTGATCCGTCCCGTGTCGAGGGCCAGGTGCGTCGGGCCCTGGCGCACCTGCACCCGCACCGGGGTGTTACGGCCGAGGACGCCGTAGTACGGGCTGTACGGGTTGCGCGGGCTGTACTGGCCGCCCCGGTTGTTCAGGCTGAACGAGCACGCCGACGGATCGGCGCGCGGAGCCTCGTCGGCCTGCCCGTGGCGGATCACGACCGGGTTCCGCACGAACACGTCGTCGGTCACGTCCACCCACGCGGAACCGATCCGCAGCTGGGCCCGCGTCTCAGGTCCCATCAGCCGGCCCCGAACGCGGTCTGCACGGACCCGCGGCCGTCGATCTTCACCATGCGACGGACCAGCCGCTTGAACTCCTCGTCAGCGCCGGTCACGTCGAGGACCACCCGGCCCTGACCACCACCGCCACCGGAGGTGACGCCGCGCGGGAGCGGGGTGACCCGGGCACCGCGGGGCAGGTCGAGCAGCTCGGGGCCGGCGTCGCCGACCACCGCGGGGCCGCCGCGGCCGATGATGCCGCCGGCGGCGAGTAGCGGAATGTCAGGGATGCTCCAGCTTTTCCCGCCGAGCTTCGGCACCCAGCCGGGCACACTGAACCCGACCTTGCCGACGCTGTTGTTCCAGGCCGAGGCCACCGCGTTGAACGCCGATTTGAACGGTGCATAAATGATCTGTCCGACGGGAGACAGGGCGGAGCCCAGGTTTCCCGGCAGATCTTTGAACCAGTTCAGCACCCCGATGCCCGCGTTTTTGATCTCGGTCCAGTGCGTGACGATCTGGATCACCGCCGCACCTATCGGCCCGGTCAAAATGCTCAGCACAAGCGGCCAGTTATCCCGCACCCAGCCGAGAGCAGCGGACGCCCCATTTCGAATAGAATCCCAGTGTTTTACTATCTGCCCAACCGCAATTCCAACGGGCCCGGTCAAAATCTGAAGCAAAAGCGGCCAGTTATCCCGCACCCAGTTATAGACAAACTGTATCGCGGTCCAAATACCCGAAAAGGCGCCGTTGATTATCTCGCGCGCCGTTTCGGATTTCATGTACAAGGCGACAATCCCGGCCGTCAAAGCGACAACGGCTATTATGATCAAAGAAACGGGATTGGCGGACATCGCCGCGTTAAAAGCCCACTGCGCGGCAGTCCCGATAGCCGTGGCGACCCGCCAGGCGGTCTGCGCGGCCGTCCAGGCGGTTGTGCCGACCCGCACCGCGAGAATCGCCCCGGCCAGCACACCGAGGACAATAATGAGCGGCTGAACAAATCCTCGGTTTTGCATTCCGAACTGCACGAATGTTCCGGATATCTCGCCGAGCTTCTGCATGGCGGAACGTTTGAAGGTCTCCAGCGCCCTGGCCGGGTTCTCGGCAATCGTGGTCATGGCAGCGTCCGTGCGGCCGGCGATGTTATCCATGCCGGCCGACGCCGCGGCAGTCGCCGGGTCAAGCGCATATAAAGCGGCACCAAGCGTGTTAGCTGGATCACCGAACAAGGCAGCCGCAGCGTTCAGTTTCGTCTGCTCGTTCGAGGTGCCACGCAGCGCATCCATGGTCATCTGCAATGCCTGCTGCGCGGCAGGCCCACCTTGACCGATCATCCTGGACATGTCGGCCGCGTTCAGGCCGATACTTTGGAAGGCGGCCTCGACCGAGCTGCCGCCCTTGAGCGCGGTCTCACCGAAAATACCGATCGCGTCGGCGACCTGATCGGCGTCACGGGCACCGCCCTTCAGGCCCTGCGAAATAAGACCGGTCATGGTCTGGCCGTCGACGCCTACCCGGGCGAACAGGGGCGCGTATTCGTTGAAGGTCTCCAACAGGTCGCCGGCCTTGTCACCGGAGCCCTGCAGGCCGGCGACGACGATGTCGAATGCCTCATCAGCGTCGGAAGCCAGGCCGTTGCGCAGCAGGTTCCCGACCGCGGCGGTGGTCACGCCCAGGTCCTGATCGAAGGTTTCGGAGACCATCAGGGCCTTGGACGCGATGCCTTCCAGCCCACCCTCGGCCCCCTCACCGAGATCGCCAATGTTCTGTTGCACGCCCTTAATCGCGAGGCCGACCGTGTCGAGGGAGTCCCCCCACCCGTCGGCGTACACGTCGCCCTGGACCCTGCCGAGCTCGGCGGCGCGGTCCCCGCTCGCGCCGAGCTGGGCGGCGAGCTTGTCCCCGGCGGCCTCGGTTTCCAGGCTCTGTGTGATGCCGGCGGCCAGGCCGGCGCCGACGCCTGCGCCGATGGCGGTCGCGGCGGAGGAGATCCGGTCACCCATCCGGGTGACGGTCGATTCAGCCCGGGCCATCCCCGCTTCGAGGTCGCCATCGAGGTCGTCGGCGTCCCCGGCGATCCGCACCAGAAGGGTCGCGAGCCGGCTGGTTGTCGCCATGACGCCGCCCTTCTGAAGTTGTATCGGTGCCGCCCAGCGCCTTGTTCATCGAGCGGACGGCGGCAAGTTGGTCTTCCCACGTCTGGGGCTTGTGGTCCCATTCGAGGAGGAAGTCCGCGAGTTTCTTCCGGACGCCCTTTTTGCTGGCGAGCATGTTGGTGATGGTGGCGGCGATGAGGGCCGCCTGGTAGTCGCCGCGGACGGGGCCGAGCGGGCCGTGTACCTGCTCGTAGGCGGCCCAGGCGGTGATTTCGCGGGAGTCGATGCGGGCGAGGAGCTCGCCGACGGTCATGCCGCCCAGGGCGAGGGCTAGTCGGTGGTGGAGTCCTCGTTCTGGGCGCTGTCGAAATCCTCGGTCAGCTCGCCCAGATCGTCCTCGGACAGGCCGCAGAGCTTCTGCGCGGCTTCGAAAAGGCGGTCGATGGGCTTGGCGTTGCGCCGGCCGAGCGCGGACAGGTCCGCGTCGCTGAACATCGGGGCTCCGGTTTCGTCGACCGCACACAGAATGATCAGTTTGGCGCGGGCGTTGCGCATGTTGACGCGCCGTTCCCGCCCCTTCTGGATCAGGCAGGACTGCTCGAAGGCGTCGCGCTGGGCGCCGGTGATGGATCGGAGCCGCACGGCGCCGCCCCATTCCGGGCATTCGACGTCGACGGTCTTGCGGTCGTCGGCATTGAGGATCGCGTCGCGACCGAGAAGGGCCATGTGTCAGCTCCCGAGGGTGGTGAGGTTGGGCTTGCCGCTGACCTTCCAGGTCGCGCTGCAGGCCACCTTGTCGTCGTGGGGATATTCCGGCTCGACGTTGGTGAGGACGAGGGCGACCTCCCAGCAGGTCTGAACCGCGTCCGGGAACACGACCTGGTAGTTACGGGGACCGTCGTCGTCAAAGTCCTCGTGAAGGCTGGTGTGGGTGTCCTCACCGGTGTCGTAGTTCATGTCGATGCTGATTTCGCCGCCGTCTTTGATCCCACCGATGAACTCACGCCACTGCTGCGGGGAGCCGTGGGAGGTCATATCGAGCGTTTCCCGCTCCATACCGGGACCGGAAATGTTGGTGACGTAGGCGATCGGGGTGAAAACTTCGCTGGGAGCTCCGTTGCCCCGGCGGAGCTCGGTACCGAAGGCGTCCATGCCGCCCATTCAGACCTCCTGAAGGATCGTGCTGGTGATGCGGAACCGGAGCACGTGGTGGCGGATCCGGGGGTCCGGGTCGGGCAGTGCCTGGGCGAACTCGAGCCGGGTCGATATCCACCTGCGGCCGGTGATGGTGAGCGGCTGGTGGTCGAGGAGCGCGACGAGCCGGTCAACGATCGCGTTGCCTTGGGCGTAGCCGCGGATCTCCGTCCAGACGTGGAGGGTGAGCAGCGTCTGCCGGCCGTATCCACTGTGGGTGTTGTCCGGGGTTTCGATGGCCTCGCCGAGCGTGATGTACGGGCGGCGGGCGGTTTCGGGAACGAAGTCGAAAACACCTGTGATCACGGGTCGTCGCCCATCAGGATCGGGTCGGCGGTGAGCAGCTCGTACACGGCGCGCTGCACGGGGCCGAGGCTCGCCGCGGCGGTCGGCGGTACCCAGGGCACGGGGATGACGCCGCGGGCGTGCGGGGCGAGCTGGACGGTGCCGGCGGCCGCCGCGCTGGTGCGCCGGCCCGCCGCGCCAGCGCCCCGGGCGGTCAGCGTTCCGGAGCCGGTGCCCTGTCGGGTGGTGGTGATGATGGCCGTGCCGAGCAGGATCCCGCCGGCGGTCGCGGAGGCCCGGTGCCCGGCCGGCCCAGCCGCGGTCCCGACGGCGCTGAGGCCACCTCGGGTGCCGCCGGCGGCCACGCGAACCGGTGTGACCGTGCCGCGCAGCTGCAGCGCGCCGGCGGCCGCGGCCGTGGTGACCCGGGTCGCAGCCGCTCTTCCCGCCTCGGTGACAGCGGCGCCGGTGTCAGCTGGCCGGCCGCTCGTCAACGCCGAGGCTCCGGCTACCGCCAGGGCGGACGCCGCGTCCGCCCTGCCTGGTATCACCGGGGTGCCGTTCACCGCGGGGACCATCGACAGCGCGCTGGCTGCGGCGGCGGCCGGGGCGGTACGGACCGCGGTGACGGTGCCGACGAGCAGCAGCCGGCCGGCCGGCGCCGCGGTGCCCGTCCGGCTGGTGGTGGTCGCGACGGCGAGCGCCAGGCGGGCGCCGGCGGTGCCACCCGCGGCCCGGATCGCGGTGGCCGCCGCGGCGACCGCGGGACGGGCCCCGGGCGCCGAGCTGGCCGCGTGCACGCCGACCACCGCGCCAGCGAGGCCGGTTCGACCGGCCGGGCCGGCGGGGGCGGTGCGGCGGGCGGTGGAGGTGCCCGCGGCCGCGGCCGCGCCGGCGGTGCTGCCCGGCCGGGTGCCGGCGGTGGTGGTCTGGGCGGCGGTGAGGAGGGTGCCGGCGGCCTCGCTGTCGACGTCGCCGGCCGGGTCGGCCTCGCCGATGCCGTACGGTCCCAGCCCGAAGCGGCGGGTACCGAAGCCGGCCACGGTCAGGCCGCCGGGAGGGCGTACCGGTCGGCGAGGTAGGCGACGACACCGCTGATCTCCGTCTGGGTCAGCGCGCGGCCGATCACGGACAGGTCCGCGACCTCACCGGTGAGGTAGTTCGCGGTGCCACCGCTGTTGGTCGCCAGGCGCAGGCCGGGCAGCGCGGCGTTGACGCCGGTGCCGGTGGTGCCTCGAGTCGTGAACGAACGGCTGTCCCAGTGGATGGTCGAGCTGGCGCCGTTGTAGACGATGACGGCCACGTGCCAGGCCAGGTCAGCGGGCTCTCGGCTGTTGAGTTCCCCTGCGGCGCCGGCGCCGATCTGCACGACGGTCGGCGTGGATCCCGCGTAGACGAACACCCCGGTGCGCCCTGACCACCAGTTCATCGGCTGCACGCCGTTGAGGTCGAAGCGGGCGACGGCGGCGATCGTGATCGGTACCGCGTGGCTGGCCGCCCACGCACCGGTGTCCATGTGCTGGGAGTTCGCCGCGTTGAACGACACGGACGGCCGGCCGTTGATCCGACCGGTCAGGTAGGTGGGGCGGTTGGTGCCGGTCTGGGCGAGGGCCGCCGTCTCGGATCCGGCCACGGGCGTCCACGTGGACACCGGGTCGTTGTTGGCCAGGCCGGTGATCGCGCTGGCGTCATACCGGGCCAGCAGGCCCGACAGGCCACTCGGGTCGATCATGGCGGGGGTGTGGACGCGCATGCCGGCCAGGCGGGGGCTGCGCAGGCTCTGCTCGACCTGCTCGGCGATGTGGGCGTGGCCGCGGTCGGTGGGGTGCACCAGGTCCGGGTCGAGCAGGTTCCAGGCGTCGGCGCCGTTCGATGCGGGGAAGTGCTGGCTCACGTCGGCGTAGGCGATGTTGACAGGGTCGTTCGCCGCGAGCTCGCGCATCACCTCGAGGTAGGCCCGCCACGGGTAGGCCGGGGTTGCACCGACGTCGAGCCGTGGATACGTGCCGGGCAGGAGGATCGCCGGCGGCGGGTACGCGACGGCTTTGATGTTGCCGATCAGCGTGGTGAGGTTCGAGCCGAAGGCGCCGGGGGCGACGCCAGTCGCGTACTCGTTCGCCCCCAGCATGATCGGGCAAAGACCGGCGCCGAGCTGGGCGATCCGCACGGGGATGGACGGGCCGAGGAAGTCGGAGGTGACGGCGCCGGCGCGGCCGGACTGGTACACCTGCACGCCGGCGGCCAGGTCGCCGTTGTGGGCGTACACGCCGCTGATCACACAGGCACCGATCGCTGTGATCGTCAGGGAGTGTGAGCCTGCGGTGAGCACGGCCGACGACCAGGTGCCGTCGTGCCTGTTAGCGGCCCCGGTCGTGTCCGGGGTGATCGTCGTGGCCGCGCCGCCGTCAATGCTGACCGAGAACTGGCCGGCGCCCGGGCCCTGCTCGAACAGGATCGTGACGCCCGTGGTCAGGGTGAAGGTGCGGCTCATCGTCGCGCCGATGGCCAGGGTCACTGACTGCAGGCCGAGGCCGATGACGGCGGTGCCGACGGTGCCGGTGGTGGTCCAGCCGGTGTCGACGCCGGCGACGTGCGCCCCGCCGGGGATCCCGGGCGGGTTGAACCGGCCGTGCAGCAGGTCGCCGAGCCGGTTGACGTAGCGGCGGTCGATCACGCTGGCGCCGGTCCCGAACGTGGTCGACGAGCCGATGCAGACGATCCGGGTGGGGCTGGTCCACCGGCCGGCGAGTGAGGCCCGCCAGGACCGCAACGCCTGCACGGCCCGCGGCGCCTCCACCTCGGCGTCGAACGCGCCGAACGCATCCGTGACGTCCTGCCCCCAGACATCCGGATCCAGGGGATCGGTCGAGATCGCCGGCAGATCGTAGTCGACCATGGTCAGCCGGCGAGGGTGAGCGTCATCGCGTTGACGTTGATCGTCCCGGCGGCGTCGAACGTCTCGACACGGATCCGCTGGACCAGGCCGGAGCCGGCCGCGGTGATGTCGACCGCGGATCCGCCCTGGGTGGCGGACAGCTGCAGGGTGTCCGTCGCCGCGTTGATCACCCAGTAGTGGGCGCCCACGGTGAGACCGGCCGGGACGGCGCCGCCCACTCCGGGCAGGACGGTGACGCGCTGCCCGTTGCTGTACCCGTGACCGGGTGAGGTGAGGGTGTCCGTGGTCGCCGCGGCGAACTGCCGCGGCGCCTCGCCGCCGCTGTTCGGGAGCATGCCGCGGAACACCCCACCGGTCACCGCGGTCCACAGGCCCAGCCAGGCACCGGTCGACCCGTCCGGCATGGCCAGGCTCTCCGTGCCGGTCATCGCGACGACCGCGCCGGACGCGGCGTCCCAGGCGATCGCCTGCCGCGCCGTGCTCGACTCGTTCGCGCCGGACGCCGAGTAGGCGGAGTGCACGGCCAGGTACCCCATCAGGGTCGCGGCCTGGTCCAGCGCGGCGTTCTTCACCGCATCCGTCAAGATCGGCATGAGTGTCCTTTCAGGCTCCGAGCTCGCGGCTGATCTCGCGAGTCATACGGCGGGGCAGCTCGGCGCGCTCAGCCTCGGCGGCCGGGCCGAGCATCGGCTGAGCTGGGGAATGCGACGTTCCGAACTCGACGAAGTGGCCGTAGAAGCCGTCGCCGGTGAACCCGACATCGCCGCCCAGGCCGTCGCCGTCGACCTGCGAACCGATCCCGACCTGTTGCAGATCTCCGGTACGGACCGGAGCGCGGCGCTCGGCGTCGGCCTGGACGGCCTCAACGGACTGCTCAACAGCGCGGCGGATCCCGCGGAGCACCTGCCCCTCGATACGGCCGATTGCGTCACGCAGCTCTTTGAGGCCTTCGATGCGAACCGCCTGGCCACGTCGCGCCATCAGCGGGCCCTTTCCTCGATCAACGTCCGCATCGCGCGGCGATCCCGGCGAGCGGCGCGGTAGCGGCCGGCGAGCTGGTAGGACTGCTCGGAGCCGATGGTGCGGCTGATCCGTTCCTGCGGCGGATGCCACAGATGCCACAGCACGCCGGGGAGGCGAACCACCTCACCGAGCAGGGTGTCGGCGGCCCGACCGAACGCTGCGTCCTCGCCACCCCAGCCACGGAAACGGGGGTCAAAGCCCCCCATGTCCTCGAAGGCCTCGCGGCGGATCGCGAACAGGCCACCACCGCGCATCCCCGGGTAGGGCCGCTCGGCGAGCGCCTGGCGGGCGGCGCCGACAACCTCGAGCGCCTCGCCGGCGAGCACCCGAGCGGACGCGGCCGCGGTGAGGCGGCGGACCTGCCGGTGAGGCATCACCCACGGCGCGCCGCCGGCAGCCAACGCGGCCGCCCTGGTGACCGTGTCGGTGGGCGTGGCCCACACGTCGGCGTCGGCGACGACCAGCACGTCGGCGGTGCAGCCCTCGAGCGCCCGGGCGACCGCGGCCGCCTTGCACCAGGGCCCGACCGAGGCCGGTAGCTCGCCGACCCGCAGCTCCCACTCCGGGAAGGTGGTGCGCCAGCGGTCAGCGAGCCACTGCCAGTGGCGGTCCCGCTCGCCGCCATCCGGCCGCCAGGGGACGACGACCGCGACCCGCGTCATGCTCCGAGCTGGGCCAGTCGGGCGTACTTCTCCTCTGTGGTGTGGCCGTCCCAGTCCGACGGACGCTCTTCGAGTCCGGGCGGGAACAGGCCCATGTCGGCACGGTTGACATGCCAGCACAGCTGGCCGGCCGGGGTGTGGATACAGATCACCGGCCACTCGGGCTCGGCCTCGTCGATCGCCCAGTGCGCCTCATACGCGCGTGCGAGGTGAGCGACCAGATGGGCACGCTCGCGATAAGCAGCGTCAAGCTGCTCGGCAGGAACGAGGATCGACATTAGAGCGCCGCCCGGACGAAGCAGTCCTTCGCCTCGAGCAATTTGCGGAGGCCGGCGGTGAGCTCCGGTCCGTCAGGCAGGGTGCGCACCATCTGCTCGGCGAGCTCGCCGAGGGGCCGGGAGACCTCCTGCAGGTGGGCGGGCAGGTGCGCCCAGGTGAAGAACTTCAGCAGGCCGAGGGTCGCAGGGTGCCGGTCGTCGAACTCCCCGGGGCCGCCCGGAATCGCGTCGTCCATGATCAGTTCTCCTGTTCTCGGGTGGGCGCGGGATGATGCAGGCATGAGCTCGGAACTGAAGCCCCTGCTAGAAATCCAGGACATGGAGGTCGAGTACGACACCGAGGAGGTGCCGGCGGATGCTCTCCCGGAAGGCGATCAGGGATTCCGCGTGTACAGGCACTCGGGCCTGGTCGCGGTCACCATGAGCGGCCGTCGGCGTGACGGTGCAACGGCCAAGGTTCGGGTGACCGTCGAGCAGCACAGCGACCTCGACCGGGCGATCGGCTACGCCGTGCAGCGGATCACCACCGCGCCGGCCGGGGTGGCAGAGGAGGAGCACCGGCACGAGGGCGGTGCGTGGCGCCAGGTCGGGTCGTCCGTCGGACTGACGCCTTAGCTCTCCCACCACCGGTAGGGGGCGGGGTCGCGGAGGAGGCCGGCGTCGGTCGGGCTGAGGTACCACCAGTGTTCGCGGAACACCTCGTGCAGCAGCTCGTCGCCGCCTTGGGCGTGGAGCCGGCCGTAGGCACGCCAGTGGGCGCCTTCGTGCTCGGGCAGGTCGGGTGCGGCCGCGTACGCCGCAGCGCCGTTACGGCCTTTGCGGGCGAACTGCTGCGGGCTGCGCGCCGGGAAGTGGCGAACGGCCAGCGCGCCCTCGAGCGGCGGCCCGCCGGCGGGGAGGGTGACGCCGTGGTTGCCCTGATGGATCACCGCACCGGGCTGCCAGCGCAGCGCGACCTTGCCCAGGGGGCCGGGATCGGTCTGCCGCCAGACCATCGTCCGGAACGGATCGTCACCGGGCTCGTCGAGCGCGGTCGCCAGGTGGTTGTACAGGTCGGCGACGGCGTAGGGGCGGCGGCTGGCGGTGAGGACGTCGGCGATCCGGTCGGCCGGGGAGTACCAGAGTTCGTCGGCGTCGAACGGCACGATCCAGGTGGCCTCGAACAGCCGGTGCGCGATGCCAGCGAGCTTGGTCATCTTCGCCGACTGGTAGTAGGCAGGATCCCGATCGTCGACAACGACCAGCGGTAGGTCGGGGATGAGGGCGTCGAGGATCTCCCGGGTGCCGTCGGTCGACCCGTTGTCAGCGACCAGGAGCTGGTCGACTTCGCCTGCCATGTGCCGCAGGGTGCCGGCGATGATGTCGGCCTCGTCACGCACCATCGCGATCCCGACGACGGTCACGCCAGCCCCCGAGCCCGGCGGGTCTGCTCGTAGTACTCCGGGTCGCCGCCGCCGAGGTAGACGATCGCCTCGGCCGCCCATCCGCGTTGCCAGCCCATCGCCCACACATCTTTCGTCAGCTGGTGGTCCTCCATCGTTCCGTCCGCCGTCCATGGCCGTTCCGAGTAGCGCAGCCCGGCGTCGTACAGCTCCCGGCGAATGATCGAGTTGCCGCCCACCGGCCAGGACGGCATCGATGTCCACGGCTCGTCCCCGGCCGCGGCCAAGCCGACCTGGCCGACCTGCGGGTCGGTGAACGCGGCGAGCACCCGGTCGCACCAGCCAGGCACGAACTCGGTGTCGTTATCGATCCGATGCAGCAGCGTGGTCTCGAGCGGCATCGACTCCCAGCCCCGGTTGGTCGCGTAGCCCGGATACCGGTTCTCGCCGAGAAGAACTACGGGTACGTCCAGCGCTGCCAGCCAGTCCGTCACCTCGGCCGGAGAGCCGTTGTCGACGATTACCACGGAATACGACACGGTAACCGTGGCGAGGTAGCTCTTGAGGGTCCGTTCGGTAAGTTTGCGCCGTTTGTAGCTGACAATGCAGCTGTGTATATGGGTCACTGGAGGACGATCGCGCTGACGGTGGTGGCTTTCAGCAAGGCGCGATGCACGTCCACCGCCGCATCGCTGGCACAGACATACTCCACTTCCGTCTCCTCTGCGAACTCGGAGGCACCGGAAGCGATCATCGTCACGTAGGCGGAGCCGGCGCTCGCGCGAGTGTTGTCATTTCCGGCGATGCCATCGACGAAGCCACACTGAATAAAGGACTCGGAACCGAGGGAATTGTCGACCCAAGCCTTGGCGAGCAGCTCGTACCGGCCGGCCGGTAGCGTCACCGCCGCCACGGTGACGCTGCCGTTCACGCTCTGTGGACCGGCGGTGTAGTCCTCGTAAACCGTCCCGCCGCTGGCCATCACCGCGACGGTTCCGCTGGTCGGATCGAACGGGTCAGCGCGCGCGATCGCCGCGGCGGCAACCACGCAGACGACCAGCACCGCGAGTACGGCGATCAACGATGTGCCTCTCTTACGGATCATTGCCCGCCCTTCCTCGGTAGCCGATCCCGACGGCTGTCGTGGACGGCTAGCCTTCCGATATGGGGACGCACCCACTCGAGGTGGGAACTACCGGCGAACGAGTGCGCCGTCGCGTGACGCAGCTGCGGAAGGCACGGCGCCTGACGCTCGTGCAGCTCTCGGAACGGCTGACGGATCTCGGGCGCCCGATCCTGCCGACGGGGCTCTCCAAGATCGAGCATGGTGAGCGGGGGCTGAGCGTCGACGATCTGGTTGCGCTCGCGGCGGCGTTGGATGTCTCGCCTGAGCAACTCATCGATCCGTCCCCGATCATGCTGGCTGTGGAGACCGTGATTCAGTAGCCGGTGCCTGCGCGCTGGTGGCCGATGTGTTCCACCCATTCGCCGCTGTCTCGAGCGCCCCAGAAGCCGAAGCGGACCGCCGGACCGGGGACTCCCCAGGGCAGACCGCGCTCGAGCAGGCCGAGGCCGAACCGGCCCTCCGACTCGGCGCCCGTCGGCCAGCCCGTCGAACAGAGTGCGGCCCTGTAGAGACAGGGGTTGGTGGTGAAGAACCGTCGGTGCTCGAGCCAGGCGTGTCCGTCGTCGTCGCCGGAGATCTCGACGTAGCTGCCGGGGTGCTGCTCGACGATGCCGCCAGCGGCCCGTTCCGCGTCGTTCCAGGGCTGCCGGCGGAGCGCAAGCTGGGCGAGGTGCGGGCTGGCGGTGAGCACCTCGGCCATCGCACGCAGGTCGACCGGCTGGCGAAAGACGAAGTCGTCTTCGAGGTGGAAGACGAAGTCGACCTCAGCGGCCTCAGCTTGGAGGCTGAGGACTGTCCACGCCCACCGGATGGACCCGCCGAATCCAGCCCGGCGGTTGCTCGCCGAGATCAGCTCAACGTGCGGGTATCGCCTCCTGAGCACCTCACGATGGTCGCCATCGCCGGTGTCGTCGTGGATCATCCACCGGACGAGCGGGCCACCGAGGTTCCACTGGGCCGACTGAATTGTCCGGTCGAGCAGGTCGTCGCGGCCGTCGGTCATCACGAGCACGGCGATGTTCACGGAGGTCAGCCCCGTGCCAGGGTCACCCAGATAGCCGCCGCCTCCCGCAGCAGAGGCAAGGCCTCCTCACGGGGCGCCAGATCAGCCATCGCCTCGAGCTTCTCCGCGACAGCCGCGGCACGGTTCCAGGGATCAGGAGGCGACGGCTGGTCCTCGTTCACGACGTGAGCCACTGGATGTCCTCTCTCACAGGATGCCGTTCGCTGCCGCGATGGCGCGGTGCGCGGCGAGCCGGGTCTGCCTGCTCGGCGCCCGATTCCGGCTGCCGGGGCGGACGTGGGCCCGGTAGATCGCCGCGGGCATGGCCTCGAAGCTGGCGCCGGCGAGGTGGCAGCGCAGCCAGAGATCCCAGTCCTCGGACCAGTCGAAGTCGCGCCAGCCGCCGACCTGGCGGACCAGATCGGTGCGGACGAGGGCGCCG
This sequence comes from Parafrankia discariae, assembly GCF_000373365.1. Classification (NCBI taxonomy): domain Bacteria; kingdom Bacillati; phylum Actinomycetota; class Actinomycetes; order Frankiales; family Frankiaceae; genus Parafrankia; species Parafrankia discariae. Next base: position 11,936 of record NZ_KB891219.1, on the reverse strand, counting down.
ACGACCAGCCAGTTCCCCTGCAGCAGGCAGGCTGCCTGGCAGTGGTGGCTGTGACCGGCCACGGTCGGCACAGCCGGGGTGCTCGCGCGCAGCCGGCCGAGGCCGCGGACATAGCGCACCGCCGGCGCCCGGACATCGGCGGTGCCGGCGGCCATGGCGTCGAGGTAGCCCGGCTCGAGCTCGTCGTCGGCGTCCAGGTGGATGACCCACTCGGTGTCGACGAGGGCCAGGGCGCCGTTGCGGGCGTCGTGGAGGGTCTCTGCGTGGTAGTGGACGACGGGGACGCCGAGCGCCTCAGCGGACGGGATCGCCCGGCGGACAGCGAGGTCGTACCACCAGGACAGGCCGAACGTGCCGATGGCGACGGTCACGTCCACAGCGACTCCCGCTCCCGGAACAGCGGCTCGCCCTGCCGCATCCGCCGGCGGCGCTGCAGGTACAGCCGGTCTACCGGCGCTTTCCGGTAGTCGGGGTGCAGGTGCTCGACGTGGGAGTTCTCGGCGAACGCCCAGGCGCCGCGAGCACGGGCGACCTGTACGAGCTCGTCGTCGCAGTACTCGTGCCAGTAGCCCTCGTGCAGCACCTCACCGGCCTGGTCCGCGGTCGCTCCTGGCTGGTCGGCGTACGCCCTGGCGACGAGGCTGTGGGTGGCATGCTCGCCGGCGAGCACCCGCGGGCTGCCGAGGTCGTTGGTTCCGACGACACCGATGCCGGCGGCAAGCTGGGCGCGGGCGGCCTGGTACCAGCCGGGGCGGAACAGCAGGTCGGAGGCGCCGAGGAACAGCAGCGGCCGGTCGGTCGCTCTGTACCCGGTGTTGATCTTTCGGGCGTAGTCGCCGCGGTCGTGCCGCACCGCGAGCGCCCGGCCTCCCACACGGCCGATCTCGGCGACGACCGTGTGATCCCTTGGGGTGACCAGCCACAGCACCTCGGCGTCGGGGACGGTCGTACCGATAGACATGAGCAGGGGGGCGACGCGGTGTGGCCGGCCGAGCATCGGCACCAGGATCGTCAGCTCAGCACCCGTGCTGTCGGTCATGCCGAGCACCTGCAGTACCCAGCGAGCTCGACAGGCCCCTCGCAGCTACCGCAGACACCCGCCGCCATGGACGGAGCGCTGGGCATCGGCATCCGCCGCAGGACAGCGACCTGCCCGTCCCAGTCCTGCGCGGTCGCGGCCGCGGCCTCGCCCCCACGGGTGTGCCGGTGCTGCCCACCCTGCACCGAGTAGCGCGAGTTCGCGCCAGCGGTCACGAGGCCAGGCGGGAGCTTCACGATGGCTCGTCTCCCGGCTCGGCCTGGACCTGCACCAGGCCGGCCTTCCTGTAGCGAGGCGTGGACGGCTCGACGACGGAGTCGACGCGGAACGTCTGCCCGTCACCGCGCAGCTCGTCGCCCCGGGCGATGTCGGCGTCCGGCTCGGCGTAGCCGTTGTGGGTCAGCTCGGCGCCGGCCTGCGCGGCCAGCAGCCGCTCGGCGGCGGACGCCTGGTCGATCTTCATCGGCACGGTGTCGACGAGCATCGGGGTGACGGTCTGGCCGCCGGCGCCGTCGTCCTCAGCCACCGGCCGCCACACCTCGAGCTCCCGGTTGAGCCGGCGGGTGATCCTCACCAACACCACTCCGACGGCTGCACGGGCAGATCTCCCTCCAGTTGGATGGAACCGAAGCCGGCGCGGCCCGCGGCGCGGCGCACCGTCTTCGTCTCGGCCTTGGTCAGGTACAGGTCAGCGCTCGCGTTGCCCATCTGCCAGCTGTGATCACCCAGGGTTTCCCCTGTGAGCCCCTCGGGGTTATCCGTGCTGCGCCGGACCATGGCGACCACGACCGGCACCACCACATCCGGCGTGGTCACCGTGACCCCGTCGCCGGCGACCCAGTCGAGGCCAGCCTCCAGGCGTACGAGGGCGCTGGCGTCGCCGAGCAGGGCAGTCAGCTGCGCCTGCTCAGCGATGTCCAAGTCAGCGAGGACCTGCCCGGTCCGCGTGAGGTAGGCGGCCAGGTCGACCAGCGGTGGCAGGGGCACGTCAGCTCAGGCTGGCGAGCTCGAGCTTGTACGCCCGGCGGATGTCCGTACCCGCCTCGTTCTCCGCGACCACCGCGGCGCCGGCGAACGTGGACAGCACGCTGGCGTCGGAGAGGATGTTCGGGTCGTACTGGAAGATCTGCCGCATCGAGATGCCACCGCTGGTCGTGGTGGCGGACTCGCGGGCTCCGCGCGGGGCGACCGGCGACCGGTTGGCCATCACGAACCCGGAGCGGTGGTACAGCACCGCGGTGCCCGCGTCGAGCCCGTTGGCCTCCACCCAGGTGAACCCTCGCCACCGGCCGATGATCGCCTCGCGCAGGGCGGTCTGGTCACCGGCGGCGTCCGCCCGGGAGAACTCGTCGAGGCCCAGGACGACCTCGGCGAACTCCGGCGAGCAGGCTGCCCACCGGTCCGTCGCCGGCGCGTTCGCCCGGGAGATCGCGGTGCGGGCCTCCAGCACCCGGCTCTTGATGTTGGCGGCGGTGACGTCGTCGTCATCCGAGGTCAGGTCGTTCATCGCTGTGGCGAGCTCGTTCTCCGCCCCGGTGGCGACCGCGGCGACCTGCACCCGGGTGACCTGTCGGGCGAAGTCCTCCAGCTCCAGCGACGCTTCCTCGTCGGTGATCCGCTTCGCGTGGTAGAGGTGCTCCAGCGAGACGTCGACCGGGACCTCGTTCACGGTGTCGTAGGTGATCGTCGTCCCGGGGGTGGCCTGCTTGCGGGCCGTTCCGGGCTGGGGGACGCGGACGGTGATGGTGTCGCCGTTGCTGCCGGCGAACTCCTCGCCCGGGATCATGGTCGCGGTCCGGGGCAGGACGAGCGTCCGGGTGAGGAGCTCGATTGCCACCGCCGAAATACCCTGTGCGGTCAGAACCGCCACGGTCTACCTCCTGTATGTGAACCCGCGGCGGCTCTGGCCGAGCGGGGTTGATCAGAACGGACGTTCGAGGATCGACGCGGCGAGCTTGCCGGGGTCGACCTTCGGCTCGGACTCAGGTGCGGCGCCCGGGCGGAGCTTCTCCGTCGGCTTCCCACCAGGCCGGGGCTTCGGCTTGTCCTCGGCCGCGGTCTCCTTCGCGCTGCCGCCGAACGTGGCGAGCAGCTCGTCGGCGTCGGCCTCGAGCTCCTCCCGGGTGGCGCCCACCAGGCGCTTCGCCTGAGCGACTGACAGGCCCTTGTCGGCTCCGACCTCGATGCGGAGTAGCCGCTGTTCGGCTTCCTCCGCGCGTCGTTCGGCGCCGGCAGCCGCGTCCTGCAGCCGCTGCGTCTCCGACTTGTCCTTGTCCGCGGCGGCCTGCAGCTGAGCCGTCGCGTCCTTCAGCGCCTTCTCGGCGGCCCGGCGGGCGCGCCGCTCGGAGGCCAACGCCCGCTGCGCGCCGTCCTCACCTCCGCCGTCGGTGTCGGTCGACGTCACGTCGTCCTCCGCCGTCTCGGTGCCGGTGTCGGTGTCGTCCTCGTCGGCCATCACGGCCTCCCTCGTGTCACCCCGCCCTCACGGCAGGGACGGGCATCGCGCCCGGATTTGATCTCCGTCCCATCGCGGGGCGAAGACGTCTACTCGGCGGCCGCGACGGCGGCCTGGCCGGTCTGCTCGGCGAGTGCGCGGCGGAACCGGTTCAGCTGGTCGTCCTTGCCGGCGGCGGACTCGCGCCACAGTTGCTCGAAGCGGCGGGTGGTCGCGGGCAGCTCGGACCCCTCGAACACCGGCTCCGAGGTGCACGCACAGTGGTCGTGTGCCTGGAACCGGCTCGTCCGGTCGGACTTGTAGGCCGGGCCGCGGCTGGCGAGCATCGCGCAGAACGCGCACGGCTGGCCGGAGGTGACCCGCACCCAGCCGCGGGCCTTCGGATCCGCGCGCACCGTGTCATCCACCGTGCGGCGGCCGCCGTCCAACACGAGGCGGGACGCGGCGCCGGCGGCCTGGACCAGCCCAGTCCTCCGAGCTTCCCCCAGGGTCTGGCCGGCGCCGATCGCCCGGCGGGTACCAGCCAGACCGGTGGCGAACAGCGCCGCCTGGATGAGGCCGATGCCGATGCGGGGCGCGATCCGGGGAATGATCTCCCCTGCGACTCCCTCAGCAGCGCGGAACCGGGTGTAGTAGGCGCTGGCCAGACCCGACGAGGTGCTGTGCCGCTGCAGCACCAGGTTCACCGCGGCCTCGGTGAACGACGCGAAGCTTTCGTCGCTGCCGGTGAACAGGGGCCAGATCGTCTGCAGGTCCCGCGTCGTCGCCGCGCGCAGCGCGAGCTGCTGGCGCCGGTACTGGTCAGTCAGCTGCGTGGCCTCCGCCGAGCCGGCCATCAGGCTGGGGCGGGCGCGGGCGGTTCGGGCACCGGCGTCTGCGCGGGGAGGGCCGCGGCCTGCTGCTCGAGCAGACTGCTCAGCTGCGAGAACGCATCACCCTCTGCGGCCGCAGCACGCCACCGCTCGACCTGCTGCTGGCTGACGCCCGGGATCATTTCCCACAGCTCGGCCGCGGGAATGCTCAGCTGGCTGGCGAGCTTGCCGAGAGCGTCGGCGACCTGGGCGAGGCTGCGGGATTCGGTGTCGCGCCAACGCACCTCAGCGTCGGGGGCGGGTTCGGTACCCATCATCTCGCCGGCGAGTTCGAGTGCCTGTTCCCACGCCTCACCGACGACTGCCTGGTTCTCGGTGACCGCCCGGCGGTGGGCGGCTTCGGCGGCGACGAGCGCATCAGCGGAAAGGTTCACCAGCTCACCGAGCAGCTCATGCGCCGGCGTCTGGGAGATGGTGGCCAGGTGCTTCAGACTGGCCTCACGGCTGGCGATGTACCCGGACAGGTCGGTCTGCGCAAACTCGCCGATCTTCACGTCCGGGTCCTCGAAGTTCATGAACTTCGACGCCGACGCCTTGAGTTTCTGCTCCTCGGAGTCGGCCAACCAGCCGATCACCCACCGTTGGCGGAACGCCCCGTAGTGCTGCGCGACGAGCAGACCGAACGTGGTCACGTTGATCTGGTCCTGCAGCGGCATCAGCGGCTCGACGACACCGAGCACCTCCTCATCGAGGTCCTCGGTTTCCCGGACACGGATGACCGGGCACTTCCCCGCGTCATGCTTCTCCGGCTCGCCGACCATGGTCAGCCGGTCGGCGTCGGCCCCGGCCAGCATGTACACGGCCTGATCGTCGTAGAACCGCCAGCCGGACCGGCGTTTCTCCAGGGCGTAGCGGGGCCAGTCGTCGTCATCGCCGTAGGCGGCGGTCAGGCTCCGCGGCGACACCCCACGGATCACTGGCACCGGATCACCCGGCAGAACCGTGATGTAACTGGCGCCGTAGGCGAGCGCGGCACGGTGCACGCCGATCTGGCGGGCGTCGAGCCGGTTACGCTGCCACGCTCCCCACGCCGGAACATCGTCCGCGGCGCGCGGCACCCGGTACCCGTCGACGTACATCGCCTGCACCCGGGCACCAACGACGAACCGCAGCATGTTCACCCGGGCGAACTTCGCCATCCGGTGCAGCTCCTGCGGCGCGGCCTCAGGCAGACCGGACAGGCGCCGGTCGGGGTCGTCGCGCAGATACTCCCGGATCCGCTTCAACCGCGGCGCTTCCTGCTCGCGCAGGTCGAGCAGGAGACGGGCCTGGGCGACAGCACCATCGGCGGACAGCACCATCGTCAGGCCCTCCTCTCCTCGTCAGAACATCGCGCGGCCGGTCCGCCGTCGGCGTTTCACCCAGGTCGGTGAGGCCAGGACCAGGCGTCGGACCATCCGCGCGCCGATGACGCACACACCGGCGTCGATCTTGCGGGGCGAGTCGGGGGATTCCTTCCCGACACTGACCCCGTACCGGTTCGGCCGGTTACGCATGTTCGCCACATGCCGGGCGAGCACAGCGCTCCCGTCATGGCTGAACTTGCGGTCACCGATCTCGGCCGCGACGAGCTCGGCGGCCTTGGTGAACTCGAAGGTGTGCGAGCGCATGTCCCAGGCGATGCGCTGCGGCTCACGCCCACCCGGCACGGCGTGCACGCACAGCTGGTTCCTGCCGCCCAGCAGCTCGGGCCAGTCGACCTTGACGAACGACTCCCATTCCTGGACGTCGGCGAAGAACCCGACGACGTCCCATCGTTCGATCGCCGCGCGCACCGCCCGGTCCACCGCGGCGACCGGCACCCCGTCGGTCGTGTCATGGCGCGGGTCGGGCTCCCAGGCCTCGACGAGGAACACGTGCCCGTCCTCGATGCGGCACCCGACCAGCGCCGTGGCGTCCCTCGACTTCGACCCGTCGAAGAACAGCGCGACCGGTTCGCCGTCGGCGACGGCCTTGGCCGTGTCGGCCAGCTGCGACCAGGCCTCGGGCGTGGTCCAGGCATCCTCGGCGGCGATGGGCCGGTTGAGGTACTTCCGCTTCGACTCATCGGGGCGGGCGTTCAGCGACCAGATCCGGTTGATGATCGGCCGCAGGTCCTGCCAGGGGCAGTCCGCGTAGACGTGCTCGAGCGCGGCCAACAGCGACGCCTCGTCGTCGAGGCGGGTGTCGGCCGGGGCGATCCGCGCGTCGTAGAGGATCCGCGTCTCCGCCCGGCTGCGGCCCTCCTCCTGGGCCAGCCACGCATCCCACGTGCCCTCGGCGACCGAGTCGATGCCAGGCACCCAGGCGTTCGACGTTTCCAGCATCCGGGAGCCGGACTTCGCGAGGTTGTCCTGGATGGTGGAGGCGAGCTCCACACCGCCGTTGTTCGGTTTCCAGTGCTCGGTCTCGTCCGCGATGCAGAACGACCCCTCAGCCCCTTCCGCCGCGGTCGCCGAGGAGGTGATGACCTCCAGCGTCCCCTCGGGGAGCCGGTAGTACTTCACCTTCCCCGGGTCCAGGCCGTGCCCCTGCACGACCCGGCTGCCCTTCGGGGCGAAGGCGCGGACCATCCGCATGGTGTTGCCGGTCTGGGACTCGGCGGTCGCGGCGATCTGCACCAGCGGCATGTCGACCGGCTTACCGACCACCTGCCCCTTGCGGTGATCGATGTCGTGCACCCGCACCGGCGCGCAGAACTCGATCAGCCCGAGCACCGCGGCGAACGGCGACTTCCCCGACCCCTTCGCCAGGCGACGCACCCCGTGGTGGAACAGCCACCTGCCCTCGTCATCGACGGCGTACCACCACAGCACGAACCGCATCTGCCCCGCAGTGAACTGGAACGGCCTGCCGGCGCGCGGCCCGTTCGGCTGGACCAGCCAGTGCTCCGCCCACCACGCCGCCTCGTAGCCGAGGGTCAGCTCAGGCAGGCCAGGGGGGAGGGTGACAAGCCGGTCAGCCGGAGAGAGCGCGCCGCCGGTACTCATCGAGCTTGGACAACGCCCCCTCCTCGGCCGGCTCCTCGTCGGTGCGGGTCAGTTCAACGCGGGCCCGGCGCCGTTCCCCCTCGGTGACCATCAGCCCGGTCATCGCCTTCAACCAGGCGGCCAGGCTCGCCCCTTTGACCGGCATCGTCGCGGTCAGCGGCTTGCCGGTCTCCTCATCGCGGCCGACGATCTGCGGCTGCAGCTCGCGGGAGATGACCTCGGCGAGCAGGTAGGCCGTCGCCCAGTCCGACGGCTCGTAGTACACCGACTGCCCCGACTCGGCCAGCGCCTTGTACCAGCGCCGCGCGATCGGATGCCAGTCCCGCGCAGCCGCCGGCGGCTGCGCCTTCCCCGCAGGAGCGGCCGGCGCGGACCGCACCTCCACCTCGGGCTTGTTCGCCCGCCGACGCTGCGCCTGCCGCTTCGGGACCGGACCGCCACGGCCAGGGACGCCAGACATGCGGACCTCCCGTCAGAAGAGCGCGGCCTGCGCGAACTGGTCACGCTTGATCGAGTTGCAGAGGAAGTGCGCGCACTGGACATTCCACGGGGCGTGGACTCCGCCCAGCTCGACGCCGGCCGCGAGCGGAACGATGTGGTCGATCACGGGCGACTTCGGGTGTGGGACCTTCTTTGTCCGGGCCACTCGCTTACCGCACAGCTTGCAAGTCCAGCGGTCCCGCTCGAAGATCTGCCAGTCGCTGACCTCGGCAACATAGGCGGCGCGTTTCGCCGCTCGCCGTCGGCTCCTGCAGAGGCGCTTCTTGCACAACTCCGAGCAGGTCTGTGTCTGCGGCTGGTCGTGGATGAATGGCTTGCCGCAGCGCAGGCAACGCCCGGCGTACCAGCGACGGCGAAGCCTCGGCTCCGGACGCGCCAGCGGGACTGGCGACGCCCGGCGTGGTGCGCTGCCGCAGTAGAGGGCCACCTCCTTCGATCGGAGCTGACGGCTTCGCGCTGCGGCCCGCGCAACGCACGGGCGACATCGGGTGGTCGACCTACCCTTGCGCACCTTGATCGAACAGCCGCAGTCCTGGCACCGGCGGGTCTCTCTGTGCCGGTCCTCAGGTCGAGCGCCGGTTGCGGCCAGGAGGCGCTCGCCGTAGGCGCGAGTGTGAGCGGACACGCATGGCCGGCACCGCGTGCCTCTTCCTCCCCGCTTCCGCCTGTCGATCCGAAAGTCGATGATCGGCTTCTCCGTGTCGCAGCCGCGGCAGAGGCGAACGGTCTCCACCCGGCACCTCCCGGACATGCGAGAGGCCCGCGCCGGGAGACGCGGGCCTCTTCACCCACAGCGATCAGCGCGGGTGCTACGGAAGGTGACGACGGGCGGCGCGCGGGGGGCGTCCCGAACGTCATGACCCGTAGTGGATCTCCGGCTGTATGCCCACCGGTCAGGGGACCCCCCGGGGCCGGGGGTCCTCCCCCACCCCCGACCGGCGCGCGGTCACTCAGGGTGAGGCAACAGGCCTGGGTGAGGCTCGGCAGGGCGTCGGCGTGCGGTGTAGCGCCGGTTACTCACGGCCGCGCCCTGCCGGCCGCTGCGGGTGGCGTGGCAGGGGTGGCACACCCCGCGCAGCTGGGAGTCGCGATGGTCATCGGATGCGCCCATGTGGTCGACCTCGACGGACGGGGCGAGGTGGCACAGACGGCAGGTCGGGTCGCGGGCGAGGATGCGCCGGCGGATCGCTGGCCAGCCTCGAGGCAGGGGGCTGCTACGCCTGCTGCTACCCACAGGCAGGAGTGGGGCTGGGCGCGGGCGGGGCGCAGGCATGGGGGTGGGGGGTGCACTCAGGGGGGTGGATCTTCTCCCACTCGCAGCAGAAGGCGGGATCCCGACACAGACGCTCGATGACCTGCCCGAGAGGGATCATGTCCGAGAGCCTCACCCCACCAGCCCCCTTGCCACGCTGTGCGGCTGGCGCCCCGGGCAGACCCAACAGGGCGCCAGCGCCCTCAACGTACGACAGCGCCCCAGACCTGGCACGGGCACAGGCGGGACGCGCGGTGTCGATCCCTACCGATACGGGTGGGAGCACATCACGTATACGGCTAGTCGATCACCGGCGTCAAGCCGACACGCCTACGGTTGCGCCGTGTGGCCGTCCTCGCGGCCGACACCCGCATCAGCTGCGCGCCGTCGTAGCGCGGCACCCATCGCCGCCCGACGAGCACACGGTCGACCCGAACCAGGTCGCCGTCGCGGGCGTAGAGCCGAATGGTGCTCTCCGGGATACCGGTGACGTGAGCGAGCTGGGCCACCGTGCCCGCCGCCACCGTGCTCACAGCGGGTCGTCTCTGCTGCGGTCGAGGTACTCGCGATCGATCGGTGTCGCCTCGGCCTCGGCGACAATCCGCATCCGTGGCTCGCAGCCGCTACGGCTGGCCGCGTTGACCGCCTCGGCCAGCCGACGCGCAGCCACGGCCTCGGTGTCATCCAGCTCGAGGAGCACCGTCGTGCTGCCATCACATCCCGCGACACGGACGATGTAGCTGCTCACGCGGACCTCCGGTCACCGTGCATCAGGTCGAACAACTCGGCCCGGCCCTGGACCCCGACCCAGACCCGGCGACATCCCGGACAGCGGATCGCCGCAGCCTCGGACTCGGCAGCCGCGGTCGGGTTACGGACATACAGCCGGGCCGGCCGCCAGACATCCACCGGGCCGGCGTCCGGGTCGCTCCGGCGGCGAGTCGTGGTCCACGCGGCCGAGGCTGCCCAGTCGTACTCCCGGCACACCCCATCGACGAACTCGGCCAGCGGCTCCCAGTCCAGTCCGGCCCACGCCGCGGTGTAGGGCTGACGGTCCGATGGGCAGGGGTCCAGGCGCATGGGCCGCAGGTCCATGTCCAGGGCCTCACGCGCCCGTGTCCGAGCCAGGGTCAGGCGGGTAATGCCCACGGTCACCCAGCGCGGCTCCGCGCCGCCTTCGGTCAGCTGGTCCACGAGCATGGGCACATGGGCCAGCGCGGACATGCCCCGTTCGCGCCGGGCATGTCCAAGCCGGTGCCGCAGGTCCGCGACGAGCTCCGTGGCCGCGGTCCAGATCTCTTCCTGCGCGGTCAGGATGCCCAAGTCCAACGGGGGCCGCGACCCGGGCACGGACCGGCCGCCCTGACCCGGTTTCGTGGTCGCGGTCAGGGTGGGCCGTGCCCAGCCGGCGCCGCCGGTGATGCGCGGGTCCGGACCGGGAGTGCACACCTGTGTCCACTGGTCCGGGCGATGCCCACGACGGTGGTGGGCACACCAGATGTCCGCGGTCCGGGTGACTGTGGACCTGTCCGGCCCGTCTGCCGGTTCGGCGCCCAGCGCAGCGCCCAGAGCGCGATAGAGGGACTCCAGCTCGGCGACGAGGCCGGACAGGTCATCGGTCACGGGGACATCATCTGCCCGGATCGAGAGGCAGTGGACGCCACGTGCCCGCGGCTTTCATGTCCGCGATGCGCCGGGCTTTCGCGGCCCGGTAGCGGTCGAGCCAGGCCGGGCCTGCTCGGCGCATCAGGGCTTCGATTTCGGTCACGAGGGCGGCCAGGCCGTCCTCGTCGGCGAGCCACAGGACCCGGGTCCGGTCCTGGGTGCGGTTGATCCGGCCCTCGACGAGCAGGGTCACGAAGTCCCGCCCATCGGACGCGTTGTGCGCGATGGCCACGTCCAGGCCGGCCAGCAGGACCGCGTTGGACGTGTCCACGACCACCGCGTTGCGGTCATGCGGACCGCCCGGGCCGGCGATGTCCCCGCCGAGGTCTCGCGGGTCGTCAGGGCTGATCCGGGGCACTGTCGCTTCCTCCCTGTTCCCAGTACGGGGCGAGCCGGCGGGCCCGGAGGCGTAGGAGCCGGATCTGCGCCGCCGCACCGACGCGGTCGCCGGCGGTGAGCGCCTGGTCGAGCGCGAGGGCCAAGACCTCGAAGGACGGCGTCGTCTCCAGGCCGTCCTCCTCTTCTTCGCGTGGCTCGAGGTCGGCCGTGTAGATGCGGGCGTACCGGCCATCGCCTCCGGTCGGCTCATAGCTACTGGTCATCGCCGGGTGGCTCCTGTGGCTGCGGGGCAGGCGGGGTCGTTCGGGGCGACGGCGATGGACCCGCGGTTGGCGTCACCCTTGTAGATCACGCACACGCGGTTGCGGCCGTCACACTTAGCGGCAACGTTCGAGAAGCCGTCGGGGAAGGTCAGGACATCGGCCGGCTTGTCGTTGCGGTTCGCGACCGCCGAGTCCCGGAACGGCTCGGTGGCCTTGCCCGTGCACCCCGTGGCCGAGGCGACGATGGTGCCCCCGAGAAGGGCCGTGGCGAAGAAGCGACGTCCCGCGAGGCGGGCGGAGCAATGGTTGAGACCTGTGGATCGGTTGGGGAGGGCGTACCTTCCCGGTGATCGAGGTTTGGGTCTCAGTCAGGCCGACGTTGGCGCGTCGGTCGGGAAGGCACGCCCGTGCTCACGGTAGTCCCCGAGGAGAACACGCCCGCTGATGGTTCGGCGGGTAGCCCGTCGCTGATCGATGAGATCGTCCGGGAGGGTGCCCGGCGGATGCTCGCGGCCGCGTTGGAGGCCGAGGTCGACGCCTACATCGCCGAGCTCGCTGACCAGCGTGACGACCGTGGCCGC